>JAABSK010000325.1 GCA_011390435.1 Desulfobacteraceae bacterium
GATTTTTACAAAGACATGGATATTCATATCCATGTGCCTGAAGGGGCGATTCCCAAGGATGGGCCGTCTGCCGGCATTGCCATGTGCACGGCGGTGGTGTCCATTTTAACGGGCCGCCCGGTGTACCGGAATCTTGCCATGACCGGTGAGATCACGCTCAGAGGGCGGGTGCTGCCTATCGGCGGCATCAAGGAAAAATTGCTGGCAGCCCACACCAACGGCATCCGCAAGGTGGTGATATCATCTGAAAATAAAAAAGAAATTCAGGAGATTCCCCGGTCCATTCAAAAACAGCTGGAAATTGTGTTTGTAGATGATATGAGCCAGGTATTGGAACATGCCCTGGTTTGAGCACCCCCCCTACCTGGCATCAGCGATTAAAAATCTTCCAGAAGGGTGATAAACTGAGTCATGGCGGATATTTCGTCCAGGGGCGCCACTTTTCTGCGAATCTCAACGATTTTTTCATAGGCTGCCTGATCCATGAGCAGGTCTTCCTTTCTGGTGCCGCTCTGGTTGATATTGATAGCCGGCCAAATTCTGCGCTCCGCGCATTCCCGGGATAAAAACAGGTCCATGTTGCCGGTCCCTTTAAATTCCTGAAATATGACTTCATCCATGCGGCTGCCGGTATCCACCAGAATGGTGGCTATGATGGTCAATGATCCGCCGTTTTCAAGCTTTCTGGCAGCACCGAAAATTTTTCTGGGAAACTCCATGGCATTGGCGCCCAGGCCGCCGGACAGGGTTTTGCCGAAACTGTCGGTATCCGCATTAAAGGCCCGGGTCATCCGGGTCAAAGAATCGATGAAGACCACGGCATCCTGACCGATTTCCGCACACCGGATGGCCGTGTGCATGGCCAGGCGCGTCATTCTCATGTGCTGCCCGATCTGCTGATCCGCCGAAGAGTAAAGCACATGGGCATCCACCAGGCCCCGCTGGAAATCGGTCACTTCCTCAGGCCGTTCATCCACCAGCAGGATAAACACGTGGGTGTCCGGGTGGTTGGTAACCACTGAGTTTGCCATATGGCTCAGGATAAAGGTTTTGCCCGACTTGGGGGGCGCAATGATCAACCCGCGCTGCCCCATGCCGATGGGAACGATGACATCCAATGCCTTGCCCACAATATCATCGTCGTTCTGGGTCAGGATAAAGCGTTCATAGGGATTGATACTGATCTGGTCCTGAAGCATGGGAATGACTGAAAATTCGTCATACGGCAGTCCATTGATGGTTTCCACACGGATCAGTGCCAGATTCTGATTTCTGGGATCTTTTTTTTCCCCCAGCCCCTGAATGAAACTGCCTTCCCGGAGGTTCAATTTCCGGATCAAACTGTTGGGTACATAGGGGTTTTCAGGGCGCGGCTGGAAATTGTCATCTATTTCCCGCAGAAATCCAAACCCCTTGTCCATTATTTCCAGGTATCCTGACACAGACTCCATAATTGCAAGACTCCTTGGTCAAACTTGTATTTCTGATGATGAGAACGGGTTTGGATTTTTCAACTTGCGAGTGACGGATCATCACAAGAAAAGAAAATGCCCGGCATCACGTTTTATCGGATTAACATTATGCACATAATTTCTCGTATCAATGCTGTATATCATTTAAAACCGGATCTGGCAAGACACTTGCGCAATAAAGAAACGTGAAATTATCAGAATCTGTAAAATATTAATTTTTGATAGAATTTGCTTGACACCCATTTTCAATATTGATATAAGTGCTCTGTTTTTCGGGCGATTAACTCAGTTGGGAGAGTGCAACCCTTACAAGGTTGAAGTCGCAGGTTCAAGTCCTGCATCGCCCACCAGAACGTGATTATAATCAAAACTATGATCAGATAAGTGACCACGGGGGTGTAGTTCAGTTGGTTAGAACGCTTGCCTGTCACGCAAGAGGCCGCGAGTTCGAGTCTCGTCACTCCCGCCATTATACACGCAAAAAAGGGTTTTCAGAAAAACAGATCTGAAAACCCTTTTTTGCGTGTATGGGAAAATCACAGGATTATTGTTCTTCGCAAATCACATGATACAACCTTATAAATAACGGGTGTGAGCGTATCAATTCACCTGCTATGATATAGAATAGGCTATGGGCCTAAAGACAGTTCCTTGAGGATGGCATCTCCCATGGTTTTGGTATCCACTGCAGGGGCCGTGTTGCTGCTGACCAGATCTGCTGTGAAAATCTGCCGGGAAAGTACCCTGTCGATGGCATTTTCGATGGCATCGGCGGCCTGGGGCTGTTGGCAGGTGTACCTGAGCATCATGGCGCCGGACAGGATCTGGGCGACAGGGTTGGCAATGCCTTTGCCGGCAATATCCGGTGCAGAGCCGCCGGCGGGCTCATAAAGCCCGAATTTTTTTTCATTGAGACTGGCTGATGCCAGCAGGCCCATGGATCCGGTAATCATGGCGCACTCATCTGAAATGATATCTCCAAACATGTTTCCGCACAACATCACATCAAACTGGTGCGGGTTCTTCACCAGCTGCATGGCCGCATTGTCCACATACATGTGATTCAAGGAAACATCCGGAAAATTTCTGGCAATCCGGGTGACAGTTTCTCTCCAGAGGACCATGGAATACAACACATTGGCCTTGTCAATGGAGGTGACTTTGCTGTTCCGCTGCCGTGCCGCTTCAAACGCCATTTTAGCGATACGCTCAATTTGAAATCTTGAGTACACCATGGTGTCAAATGCGTATTCATCCTTACCCGTTCCTTTTCTTCCCTTGGGCTCACCAAAATAGATCCCGCCGGTCAACTCCCGGACACAAAGGATGTCAAACCCTTGCTGAACAATGTCAGGCCGCAGGGGAGATGCGTTTTTCAGTGAAGAAAAAATCCTGGCAGGACGCAGGTTACAGTAGAGGTCAAAGTGTTTTCTTAACGGCAGCAGCGCCCCTCGTTCCGGTTGTTGTTCGGGTGGCAGATGCTCCCATTCGGGTCCGCCCACAGACCCGAATAAAATGGCATCACCCGCTTCGCAAAGGGCCAGGGTGGATTCGGGCAATGCACGGCCGTGCCTGTCAATGGCAGCGCCCCCCACATCCGCGTATTCAAATTCAAGGTCGAATCCATAGATGTCAGCGGCCCGGTCAAGGACTCTGACAGCTTGTGCCATGATTTCAGGCCCGATGCCATCTCCGGGTAATACGGCAATTTTAATCAACGTAATATCGCTCCTTTGAGTATCGTGTGAATAAAGCGAATATACCGGATTGGCCGGGTTTTATGCAAGAAATATTTCATTATTTATAAAAAAAATTAATATATACTGGATTATGACCCGATGATTTGTCTAAAAAAATGGGGCTGAAATGAATCAGCCCCATTTTTAAATTCCTGTTACAAGATCAATTAGAATGCTATTTTCGATTGCTGTATTCTGCGTAGGCCATAGCGGTGGT
>JAABSK010000326.1:0-3185 GCA_011390435.1 Desulfobacteraceae bacterium
ACAATACTGGCTGTCAAGGCGATGAGGGCTGGGATTGGCACCTGTCTGCCGGCCAGCCATCCCGGAATCACCAAGCTAGTTGCCGGTGCCATACCCCCGAAAATAATCAGCAGTGCCACGGTATGCAGTACCCCAGGTATTGTGTGATAGGACATCAGGCTGTCACTCTGGAGGGCAAACCCGGCATTGCAGAATGCGGAGACGGCCGTAAAAATCCCCCGCCACACAGCCTGGAAAGCAGTATCACCGGCTGTATAAAACATAAAGGTCAGCAAAATCGCCCCCATGCTTTCAGCAACAAAGGTAAATTTAAGAATGGTAACCAACGAATGCACCAGGTCTTTATGGTTTGTATCCGCCATTGAAGCCAGAACTCGTTCATGTTTAAGGCTGAGCCGCCTTCCCATGGTGTGCAGCCCAACGGTAGTGATGCCCATGATACCCAGCCCTCCCAGTTGGATCAAAACCAGGATAAATAACTGGCCATATCCGGTAAAATCATTAGGTGTATCTAGTACGATCAACCCGGTGACACAGACCGCACTCACCGCTGTAAAGGCCGCATCAACAAATCCGATGGCCCTGTTTTCCGCTGCTATCGGAAGCAGCAGCAGCAAGGTTCCTATTAAACACAGCCCCAGAAAGGTCACCGTCAGAACCCGGGCCGGATGGCTGAGAAAGATTTCCCAGAAGGGCTTTTGGGTCTCTATGCCGGTTTTGCTACGGGGCAGAGATATCACGCTTGTAAAACTGACCGCTGCAGCAATGCCTGGAATAAGTTCAGCAGCTGAATAGATCAAGGCAACACCAACAGATAACATACCGGTTGCCGCCAGTAAAAGACACCAGGCTGATTTTTTTTCCATCGCCCAGTGGGCAACAAGTGTTTGTGCGATAAAGTGGGACATGGCTATTACATAAACACCTCCCCATAAAGGTGCACTGCCAAAAAAAATATCCATCACAATAATGAGGACGACAGCCACTGATCCCCAACGTGCCCGCTCAAGACGTCTGTCAGTATGATCAATTTCCCGGGCAGCATGCCCATAAATGTAAAAATCAAACAAAATAAACAGGATACTGATCAGCACAACCGTGCCGGACAATGCGAAAAACGGGCTGGCCACTACATGGGGGAATGCCGCACCATATGTGCCGGCAACCGCTGCAAATCCCAGTAGTTTGCCGGCAATGGGTTTGCGGAAAAGTGTTAAAGCACATAAAAACAGTGCAACAGCGGCTGCCACGGCAATGGTCAGCTGCCAAAGAGGCTGATCTCCAATAAAATTAGTTTTTGCAGACAAAAAGAGCAGCGGCAACGGCGATATAGCAAGTAAAAACCCCTCTATTCCAATCCGCGGCATGAATGCGCGTGATACCATTTTGCCTCAGCGGTCAGAAGGTATTTTTTTTAACTTATTTTGTAATTTCCAAAGCGCAAGAAAAAACATATCAGAACCACCCTCCCAATACCTAAAAAAAATAAAATTGTTAACTTCTGATCCCACTCATCTATAAGATGATATTAAGGATCCGCCGCAGGGGTTCGGCTGCGCCCCAGAGCAACTGGTCTCCCACGGAAAAGGCGGTGAGGTATTCTCCGCCCAGAATCATCTTGCGGATCCGGCCCACGGGCACTATCAGGGTACCGGTGACTGCTGCCGGGGTCAAGTCGGTGATGGTCTGCTCTCTGGTATTGGGAATCACGGTGACCCATTCGTTGTTGGAAGCCAGCATGGCGTTAATGTCCGCCAGGGGCACATCCTGTTTGAGTTTGATTGTGAATGCCTGGCTGTGGCAGCGCATGGCCCCAATGCGCACACACTGACCGTCAATAGGCACCGGGTTGTCGGACCTGCCCAGGATCTTGTTAGTCTCCACCAGCCCTTTCCATTCTTCTCTGGTCTGGCCATTTTCCATGGCCCTGTCGATCCAGGGAATCAGGCTGGCCGCCAGGGGTACCCCCCAGCTGGCTTTAGGAAATACACTACCTCTCAGGGTATCTGTGACCTTCCTGTCCAGGTCCAAGATGGAGGATGCCGGATTGTCCAGAATAGGTGCGGCTTGGTCTCCGATGGCCCGCATCTGGGCCACCAGTTCGGTCATGTTCTGGGCCCCTGCACCGGAGGCGGCCTGGTAAGTCATGGAGGTGAGCCATTCCACTACGTCATGCGCAAACAGTCCGCCCAGTGCCATGAGCATCAGAGAAACAGTGCAATTGCCTCCAATATAGTTTTTGATGCCGTAGGACATCGCTTTTTCAATAACATGGCGGTTGATCGGGTCCAGAACGATAACGCTGTCATCAGCCAGCCGCAAGGTGGATGCAGCATCGATCCAAAAGCCTTTCCAGCCGTTATTCGCCAGTTTTGGCCTTACCTCTTCCGTATAGGATCCGCCCTGGCAGGAAATGATGATATCCATTTCCATGAGGGTGTCGATATCATGGGCATCAATCAAATCCGGGACATCCCTTCCCACATCCGGAGCTTTCTGGCCTGCCTGGGAGGTGGTGAAAAAAACCGGGGTGATCTTTGCAAAATCTTTTTCCGCCATCATACGTTCCATGAGCACCGAGCCCACCATTCCCCGCCAGCCGACAATACCTGTTTTTTTCATTTTCAGTCCCTTTCCAAAAAAAATTGATTAAACTTTTATACTTATTTTTCTTACCTGATACCAGGCAAAATTTTACCAAATCATGAAAAAATGCCGGGTTTACCCTTTTTATCGGATGAGATCATAAAGCAGACGGATCTCCTTTTCCCACAGTGTTTCATCCGGGGTCTCCAGCACCAGTGGCATGTCGTCAAACCGAGAATCGTTCATGATAAAGTCAAAAGGCACCATGCCCAGTTCTCCTTTGCCGATGCTTTCATGCCGGTCCACCCTGCTGTTGAAATCCTTTTTAGAATCATTCAGGTGCATGGCCTTGAGAAAACTGATACCCACTATCCTATCAAAAGTGTCCATGGTCTTTTCACACGAGCTTTTTGTCCTGATATCATAACCAGCCCCGTGCAGGTGACAGGTATCCAGGCAGACCCCAACCCGGGTTTTGTCTGTAACCTGTGCAATGATCCGGGCCAGGTGTTCGAAACGGTACCCCAAATTGGTTCCCTGGCCAGCGGTGTTCTCGATGACGGCAGTGACACCTGTTGTCTGCTCCAGGGCCAGGTCAA
>JAABSK010000326.1:3195-3427 GCA_011390435.1 Desulfobacteraceae bacterium
CGGACGATGCGGTCCAAACAGTCTTCAGGTGCCAGTTTATTCAAATGGCTGCCCGGATGAAAATTCAGATATTGCAGCCCCAGCTTTTCGCAGCGCTGCATCTCATCAAGAAAAGCATTCCGTGATTTTTTCAGACCCTCTTTTTCAGGGTGTCCAAGGTTTATCAGGTAGCTGTCATGGGGAAGGATATATTTTTGATGAAAACCGGCATCTTTGCACCGGTTTCTGAACA
>JAABSK010000327.1 GCA_011390435.1 Desulfobacteraceae bacterium
AACACCGATCATGTCATTACCCCTGAGCAGTTTGCCACCTTGAGAAGCCTTTATGAAGACAAACTTGCAGAAATTGCAGAAAGTGTTTTTACGGATTATAATTCAAATACGCCTGAACTGTCTGCCGGCCAGCCTTTCCCGTTGATAGCGCATGAAATTGCCAGCCTGAACCGGGGGGAAACCGTTTCCCTGAATCTCATGGAGGAAGGGTTCTTTTTTCCGGATGAAGAAAATGTCAGGATTGTCAGCCTCAATGTTCACAGCATTGAAACCGAACCTGTCGATGGCAGTTACGGCAGCAATCCGATGGTCCGGATCAGAATTGAACACGCCGGTCTTTCAAATTTCAAGACAGACGGGGCTATTTACCAGTTCCGCCACTATAACAGCGACACGTCTAATCCAATCATCTGGGAAGCAAGATGGTATCCGGACTTAGAAATTCTGAACCAGACAAAGCCCAGTGCTGCCAGTCAGTCCCTTTTGTGTACATTGCTCGGTATGTCCGACTGCTCCAGTCTGCTGTTCTTTTCACGGCCGTCAGCCTGGACAGACCTGAAAATTTCAAGGAGCTGCCGTGACGCGACCTGTTCGACAATCAGCATTAAAAACATCGTCTTGAATCTGGACTTTGATTATGTGCAAAGAAACGAAAACCTGGCCAGAAAAGATTTTGAAATTCTGGTTTCCACAGCAGATACGTCCGGTTCAATTTCCGATGAATCCGATTTCATGCCGTATTTTACCCTGAACAAACCTGACTTCAACGGGCGAAAGGATGCAAGGGGCAGAGCCCTGAGGATATATGAATTCAGCAGCAATCCCGTAGAAGTCACTGCACCGTTCAGCTATGGAAAATGGGAATTCAGCAAGTGGACGGACCGGTATGGCTTTGATCTGCCCGGAGGGCCTTTTGAGACACCGACTATCAGTCTTGCTCCTGAAGGCGATCGTATTATCTGCGCACAGTATGTATTGTCAGCAGTTTGTGCAGCCGATTTTGACGAAGATGGCGATGTCGATGGGCGTGATTTGTCCAAATTCAATGAAAACAATGTCAATCTGTCTGTCATGGCAACAGAATTCGGCCGCACCGATTGCAACCCATAGCGGTGAAATGACTATTTGACTTGTTGAACTGTTTTCCCGGAATTGGAGACATATTTACCATTGGCCAGAGCCATTGAACATTTCATGAATCGGCGTTACGACGCCAGGGCTGTCGTCTTGATGCTTTTTTTTGTAAGCCTCTGCCGACTGACGCTGGAAGTGGCCCCGTTGCCGCAAATAACGGTGGTTAATTGCTATTCCCGGTTGCTGGTGTATATCAATTTTTATCTGGTCATGTTTTTTTCATTCACCCTTTTATTGAAAATAGTGGCGGGTCTTTCCTTTGAAACAGCAGCCAAACCGGTATCAGTCGGGCTGCTGTTTGGAATAGCCCCGCCCCTGATTGATTACCTGTCAGGGGCAAAACAACCACGATATCAGTATTTCAAAGAGTTTGAGCCTTTATTGACGGCGGATTATCTACCTGTCGGTGAAACCATTGTGCTTTGGATGCTGGTCGCTGTTGTGGGGTTTTTTATCTGTTATCTGACCCGATCCTTCCTGCGTGGTGCGGTGGGGGCCATCGGAACCTACATCATAATACAGCTCCACGGTTTTGTTTTCGTTTGGCTGATCTGCAGCAGCGACATGTTTTCGCTTCAACCGCACATCCGCAGTGTTATCCTTTCCGTATTCAACCTGCTGGTTTCTTTTATCGTTTATGCCATACTGCGGGGACCTCCTGTTCTTGCTTCAATCACCCGGTTCAACCATGCGCTGCCCCATTTCATGCTGGCGGTTTCCGGGGCTGTCTGGGCGGGATATGGTTTCGGCAACGGGGTGATCAAGGGTGTCATTGTTCTGTTGTTCTTTGTATTTTTGCTGATTCAAAATGACTGCTATGACCGGGATGAAGATCAGCTTGCCAACCGAAAGGAAAATACGACACTGGATGATGTTACCTGGTCATCTTTTTTTGTTTTCTGCCTGTTGTTTTCCATTGCCCAGGTGAATTTTGTGATGGTCCTGATGATTGTGATCTGTTTTGTTGCAGGGTTTTTATATCACCATCCGTCAGTCCGATTGAAAGAGCGGTTCTGTCTTTCCTATAAAATTGAAGGCATCTGGGCCTTGATGGCCTTCCTGGCTGGGGCAGCCTCCCCCACAGGTTTTTCGGGCCAAGACCTTGTGTTGCCCTCTGTTGTCGTATTTGGCGGCGGCACCTTGATTTCGATACCCAAGGACTGGAAGGATGTCGAATCTGATCGCCTGGCGAAAATCCCGACATACTATGTGGTGCTGACCCATCGCGGACAGGATGAATATGCCATCCATCGGCGCATCGTAACTTGCGTGACACTGGGTCTGCTGATATTCCCTGTTCTGCTTTTATTTCGGAACGGAATTTCTGTACTGCATATGGTTTTTCTGCTGTCAAGCTGCGGGCCTGCATGGGCGCTTTTGGCCATGAAAGATCGGAAAAAAGCCGTTAAAACAATGCTTTGGCTGCTCAGCTTATACCTTTTTATATTTTCCCTGGTGCTGAGACAGTTCACACTACCGCCGATGTGACATTACTTGATTCTTTCATTTGATTCTGCTTAAAAATTCTGCTGCCAGGGCAGTGGTTACCAATTTTGAAAAAAAATACGCGGATGGCGCTTTCGGCAGGTCAACCGCCATAAAAAACACTGAACTTTCCCAGGAACCGCTTTCTTGCTGATGTTCAACAAAAAAATCAGCATGGTACGCGATTGCTTTGACGTCGCAACCCAGATTAAGAAGGGCATTCAACAGAAAAGCGGTATTCAGATAGTCATTTTTTTCAATGTATTGGGGGATCATTTCATTGATTTTCACAATCAAAAATGGAACTGCCTGGGCCACACAGGGTAACCTTTTTTGAAAAAAGGCCCTTGAAAGGGTATAATACAACACCGCTGAATCGGGATAATAGGTTAGAATATCATTTTCTCTTCCGCTTTTTATGGCATTGACAATCCAGTTGCAGGCAGGAATGGTCTTATTGTTTTCACCCAGATACAGCAGCACATTTGCATTGACCACGCCTTCAATATCATTATGATTTATTTCTCCCGGCCGTATCCATGTTTTAAAAATATTGTTTTCATCACGATTGTCATAGATCAGTTCTTTATTTTCAAGCAGATATCCCAGTGATTCAAGATGAAACGAGGCGCAGGAAATGTCATCCAGATCATGGTCAATTAACGTTCCGCAGAACCGCCACAGATCTCCTGCCTCCCTTTTACTGTCAATGAACGCACGCCCTTTTTCCAGCATTGTTCCTGTCTTTTCAGTCAGCGGAAAAAACTGCAGGGAATATAAAACAAAGGTTGTTGAAAAAACAGAC
>JAABSK010000033.1 GCA_011390435.1 Desulfobacteraceae bacterium
GGTAAAAATGTGCGTTCAGAAAATCAGCCTCCTGAACCGCTGTGCTGATACAGGATCTTACTGTCAAACAGATATAGTCGCCCTGCCGCACCCCTTTTTCTTCAATGGCATGAACCGCATTGGTTCCCAGGTTCATCAGCACCTGATGAATTTCATTGGCATCTGCAAAGATAAAACAGTGCCCCTCAGGGATCTCCAGGCGTTTTTCAATCATTTTGTCTGTGGTTTCTTCCAGCAGGTCAAACACTTCCCTGGCCACGGCATAGATATCCACACAAGTTTTCGGAGACTGGCTTTCCCTGGACAGAGACTGAAACTGCCGGACGGTTGCAGCGCCCCGTTTCACCGAATTGATGATATTTTGAACATAGGTTTTCTGAGCTGGAGAAAAATTATCCGATGTCAGACTCAGGATATTCAGATAGGCCATGATACCGGAAAGGATATTGTTAAAATCATGGGCCACTCCATGGGCAAGGGTCCCTAGAGAATCCATTCGCTGGCGCTGACGGAGCTGTTTTTCCGTCTGCTGAAACCGGGATTCAAGCAGCGTGTTTTCCGCTTCCAGCTGATGCACCATCTCGATCAACTGTGCATATGTGGGTTTACTGGCCATTGCTTTCATTCCTGCCTGTATTCAGATGACACAACTTTATCCTAAAAAACAAAAAGAGCAAAGCATGAAATCAGGGTTGCAAAAAAAGAACTCAGCAGCATCAGATCACAGGCCTGTTTGATCCTGTCTGTTTGGGGATCCTGAAACTGCAGGCCGATAAAGGGTTTGTCAACTTGCAGGCCATGGTAAATGCTGGGGCCGCCCAGGCGGATGCTTAATGCACCGGCAAATGCGGCTTCCGGATATCCGGCATTGGGGCTCTTGTGCCGGGGTCCTTGTAAAATACCGGTTTTCAGTGCCTGAACACCCTGCTGAACAGAAAATACAAGCGCACAAACGGAAATCACCGCCACCGACAGCCGTGCCGGAATAAAGTTGGCGGCATCATCAATACGCGCAGATGCCCTTCCAAAAAGCAGATATTGCTCATTTTTATAGCCCACCATTGAATCCAGCGTGTTGATCATCTTATAGGCCAGCGCAGCCGGTACGCCGCCAACCACAGCAAAACACAACGGAGATAAAAATCCATCCACAAAGTTTTCAGCCACGGTTTCAATGCAGGCCCGTGTCACCCCTTTTTCATCCAGATCACCGGTCTGGCGCCCCACAATTCTGGCCACCTGTCTGCGGCTTTTCTCGATATTGTTTGTTTTGAGGGCTTCAAAAACGCCCATCGCCTCTTTTTCCAGGGTTCGTGATGAAAAACAGAAAAACAAGAGTACGATCTGAACCAGCGCTCCAAAAACCGGATGAACAGCGCAGCTTACCCGGATGATTCCCCATCCGGCTGCAAACGTGACAGCAATCAGAAACAGCGCAAAAACCATCCCGGAAACAAACAAGGATGCGAACAGGGGGCGAAACCTGTTTTCAAAAAAAGAAACCGCCTTTCCCATGGCCACAACCGGATGGGGCAGTGCCTTAGGGTCCCCCACCACAAAATCCAGAACAAAGGCGGCCAGAATCACATACCACTGAATCTCAAACATGACAGTTGACCACCTCTTTTACCAGATCGGCAAGCATCTGATTTTCAGTTCTGGTTTTCAGGGAAAACCGGACATATGCATTGCCCAGACCATCAAAATTGGAACAGTCCCGTATCAACACACGCCCCTGACCGATTTTCCGGCAGAATGCTTCTGAACAGAGGGGAGGAGAAAGGCGGGCCAGCACAAAATAGGTGCTGGTTTCAAACAGGGTCATGCCGTGAATCTGCCCGAGCTGATCAAAAAAAAACTGTTTTTCCGATTGAATATAGGCCCGTGTTTTCTGGTAAAACGGCAGAATATCATCTGGATGATCAAAAATATCTTCAATCACCTTCTGGGCCAGAGAGTGAACACTCCAGGGCTGATACCAGGCCATTATTTTTTCAGCAAGGCCGGCATCAGCAGTTAAAAATCCGGTTCGAAGGCCGGGAATGCAGAAAATTTTGGACATGGACGACAAAACCACCACATTTTTGCTGTCTGTGCTGGTCACAAACGAGCGCTGTTCCGCGTCTGCCACAAAGGGAAGATAGGATTCATCAATGACAAAAAGGGTTTGCGGATGTTTTTTTACCAACGCGTCCAGATGATCTTTCGGGATCAGGCTGCCAGTGGGATTGTTGGGGTTGCAGATAAACACGGCATCACAACCAGCCGCCTTTTGTGAAAGTTCTGCCAGATCCGGGAGAAACCCGTTGGCTGATTTTGCCATGCTGTATACCACCTGCGTGCCATTCATCCGGCAGGCATCACTGTAATCTGAATACGTGGGCCCGGCAACCAGAACCTTTTTAAGATTCAATGCCCGCGGCAGGGTATAGATAAACCAGGTGGTGCCATTTCCCGCCACCACCCGGCCGGGGTCGATTTCATGAAATCCGGCAAATTTGTGAACCATACCGCCGGCATCTGGTGACGGAAGGGACTGGATACAATCCACGTGACGGCAGATCACCTCTTTGATCGCATCAGGCGGGCCCAGCGGATTCAGGTTGCTGCTCATATCAATAATCTGGTCAATGGAGCAGCCCAGAGCACGTGCCAGATCTGTTTTATTACCGCCATGGCCGATAATCATTTCATTTACACTCCTTACACAATGGTGGCACCGGCAGCCAAAAACAAAAATGCTTCTGTAACCTCGCACAGGGCACCAAGCATGTCACCTGTGATACAATTGAGCTTTTGCTTGTAAAACCCCAGTATCACCACCAGACACACCAGGAAGACAAGGATCAAAAACAGGCCTTTATAACCCAGAAACAGAGAAGCGACCACTGGAATCAGCAGAAAAACAAAATCACCATATCTGATCGGCGATTCAAAAAGATCCCGGCCGGTGCCGGTATTTTTCCGGCCATACGCCAGAAACCGGATGCCAAAGATCATCCCCCCGCGGGCCAGGGCCGGCACCATACAAAAAAGCACCAGAAGCTGCCACCCGTCTTCTTCAGTTTTCAATGAATAAACTGCTGCCATCTTAATGGCCAGAATACAGAAGATCGCCACCAGCCCCATCATACCGGTGCGGCTGTCTTTCATGATTTCAAGAACCTGTTCCCTGGGCCGGTGGCTGAAAATCCCGTCTGCTGCATCTCCCAGGCCATCCAGGTGAAACGCTCCGGTAACGATTACCAGAAAAACCACGTCCAGAACCGCGACAGCTGCCGGCGGCCAGATCAGTGAGGCAGCTGCATCAACAGCAGCCAGAAGGCCTCCCAGTATCAGGCCCACCAGAGGAAAACACTTGATCATGCCCACCGGTGAGTAGGCCACATTCCGGCCGGCAGGAAGAATGGTGATAAACAAAAGTGCAGACCGCAAATCTGTCAAAAAAGGTTTCATCTGAACCGTTTCCCGTTAAAATCCATTCACCGCCTCATAAAATACCCGGCTGTTCTGCATTTTCCGTCGCACCTGTTTCCCTGTCAAAAGTCTTTCAATGCAGCTGTCCAGTGTCTTTTCATCAACATTCAGAATCTGAAGCAGATCTTTTTGCGTGCAGGGCCGCCGACTGACGGTTTCCAGTATCATCGATTCCAGGTCCCTGCGCTGAATCCGGCCATTGCTGTCACCCTCAATCCGGGCAATAATACTGGTGGACGGGTAATCCAGCACGTGTTTGATCTTTTCCAGCAGGCCTCTTGATGCCGGTGTGATCTCTGAGCAGGTTCCCGGCCGGTCCAGGGTGTTCAACTGAACCCGGGCCGGACAGATCCGATGAACCGCCGCCTTCAGGGCTGAAATATCTTCCGGCCTGTCATTGATACCGGGAAGAATCAATATCTCCAGCCAGAGCTCACCGGAAAAAACGTTTGAAAAAGCTTCTATCGCGTCAATGATCTCGTGGATGCAGGTTCCTTTTTTCGGACGGTTGATGCGTTCAAAGGCATCCTGCGTGGCGGCATCAAGGGAGGGCACGACCAGGTCCGCCATCATGAGATCTGCCTGAACCTGCGGCTGGACCAGCAATGAGGAATTGGTCAAAACTGCAACCCGCACCCTGGGGGTTTTCTGCCGGATATGGGAGATCACGCTGCCGATACTGATGTTCAGACAGGGTTCGCCAGAACCTGAAAAGGTGACATAATCCGGGGCAGGATGATGAGCGAAATAATGATCCAGCTCTTTTATCACGTTTTCCGGATCAACATAGGTTTTTCTGGCGGTGGTCAAATGAGTGGTTTTACCGCACTCACAATACAGACAGTCAAAACTGCAGGTTTTATGGGTGATCATGTCAACGCCCAGTGATATGCCAAGACGTCTGGATGGCACCGGACCGAATATGTGAAAATATTTCATGGGATCAGAACTATCCATTATTTATGCTTGTGACGGTTTTATCTGGACAGCAATGCCGGCAACGGTCATGACAACACGGTCTGCCACAGCCGCCACCCGCTGGTTGACCATACCGGCCATATCCCGGAACTGCCGGGCCAGCATATTTTCCGGAACAATACCCATGCCCACTTCATTGGACACTAAAAATACCGGACACCTGCTGTTGAAAAGACTTTTTTCAAGCTGCAACATCCTGTGCTCAATCTGTCTGGTTTTCTCGCCTGCCAGCATCAGGTTGGACACCCACAGGGTCAGACAATCCACCAGCAGCACCTCTGACCGGGCCGAATGCTGGTCAATCGCCTGGTGAATATTGACCGGCTCTTCACATGTGATCCAGTCGCTCCCCCGCTCTTTCTGGTGTGTCTGTACCCGCTTTTCCATCTCATCATCTGCGGGAACAGAGGTGGCAATAAATACGTTCCTGCTGCCGCAAACAGCATTGGCCTGGCTGAGGGCAAAATGGCTTTTTCCGCTCCTGCATCCGCCAATGACAAAGGTTATCTTGTGATTCAATTTGCTTTCTCCATTACATTTTTCACCCAACTTATATTATCATTGACCGTATTGGCAACTGAAAAATCCTGAAGACCACTGCAGCAGACAAAACCCTTTTCTGTGTGCTTGAAAACAGCTGGTGCCCGCCTCTGTGAAATTTGCTTTACAACCCATGGATATTATTGTAGGAGTCTTAAAAAACAAACCATGTTTATTTAAACCGGCAGGGGAGACAGGTATGATCAACCGAAACACCGTAAAGGTGCTGAGCTTAAGACCGATCACCCGAACCATGTGTTATGATTTTTATATTAAAATCAATTCTGAGTTTGACACGCCTGAAGCCATTAAAGAATCTGTTTCCTGGTGGCAGGATGACAGTGAAAAATTGAACAATCTGTGGTGGGTCTTAAACTATTATTCAGATCAGCTTGATCCGGACAGAAATCTGCGGGCCTGTGTTGAAAGACACCTGGATGGCCTGGCCCAGAAAAAAACCAGCCGCCATATCTGACGCATCCTGTGGGTGTTTTGTTACGTTTCTGTATCTGATCCAGCACTCCAGATATCCACGATCCGGGTTTTTCCAGGATATTCAACCGTCCGGTAACAGGTGATTCTGGACAATTTCTGTGTAATTTCTCCAAGCCGGGCTGCCTGCCGTTTTATGGCGATGATGCCTTGAGGATCCACCGCCATGGCATCCACTTCCATCAGCAGTAATTCTGCATATCCCATGATGGCCTGGAGTGGCTGATTAATTTCATGACAAACCGCACCAGCCATTTCAAGCACCCCCTGAAGGCGCTCTTTTTCACGGGTTTCCTTTTCTGCTGCTTTTCTCAGGGAAATATCGGTAAATGTGGCAATGGTCCAGGCCATGGGATCTGCCATATCCCCGCAGTTCAGGCGGATATGGGCCGGAAATGGTGTTTTATCCTTTCTGATCAGGGTGTATTCATAATCAGCACAGCCTTTTTTTGACAGGCTTTTGTCAATGATTTTCCCGGTCAGGGCATAGTCGTTTTCATTTTCATAAATCACCCGGGTGCTGGCATTTTCAAGCGCTGCCTTTGACTCATAGCCGAACATGCGGACCATCTCTGCATTCACCCATTTGAACACCCGATTCTCCACCAGGGCAATGCCCACAGGAGAAGATTCAAGAATTTTTTCCAGAATCCTGCGCTGATCCCTCAGGCTTTCATCAGCTTCTTTTCGTTCGATGGCAAGGGCAATGTGCCGGGAAACGGAATTGAGCAGTTCAAGGTCTGATGACGTATATTCGGCTTTGGCAGCATAGCTTTGAATGACCATGGCGCCTTTTACCACATCCCGGATAATCAGCGGAACTCCCATCCAGACATGACTGGATATTCCGGGGAGATCGTCCGCTGACAGCCGGTGGATATCCTGACGGTAAAAAATCTTGGGCTGCCGATCCTGGATCACCTGCCCAGTGGATGTCCGGGTTTGACTGAAATGATGAATTTTACCGGGAGGATCACGTTTTTCATCCACATAATAGGGAAAGGACAGTACATCTTTTTCCCTGTCCAGCAAGGCAATATAAAAATTATTGACGTTCAGGATTTCGCCCAGTGTCTGGTGAATCACCGGAAAAAGTTCATCCAGGTCACGGGTATCACTGGCTGCCTCAGAAATTTTCAGCAGAACCGCGATGATTTTATCAGGATTTCGTGTTTTTTGATTGATGGTGTTCACCCTGCCTTGCCTGATGACGCTGTTGCGGTTTTATTAATGGCCGGACCGATTGTGGTGACCATTCCAGAAAAGGAGATATTATTCCATTAAATCCGGTTTTTATCAAGACTGTTGTGAAACCCGTTGGTAAAAAACCACCGGATATGTAATAATGCGTTTACAAAAATGTAGGGCTTGACAAAAGATGACATTGATGATGTATCGGTGTTTTTTACCGGCATCCACACGGAACATGGAACCAACAGCAGATGAAAACGTTTAAAGAACTCTCTCTTTTATATGAAATCAGTGAAGCCTTAAACCAGCACATGGATATGAAAAAATCCCTGTTCAAGGTATTAAGTGTTCTTTCAGAATCCCTCTCTCTGGTCAGAGGCATTATTTTTTTGATCAACTCAGAAACCGGTGACATCCGAATTGAAATTGCCCATGGCATCTCAGAGGAAACCACCAGAAAGATACGCTATCTTCCCGGAGAAGGGATTATCGGGCGGGTGATCCAGAAAGGAGAAGCCGCTGTTGTTCCCCGCATCAGTGAAGAACCGCTGTTTCTGGACAAAACCCATTCAAGAAATTTTGTGGAGGGACAGGAGTATTCTTTCATCTGTGTTCCCATCAAAAAAGACAGCCGGGTCATTGGTGCGATCAGCGCAGATCGACCGTTTGAGGGCAAAAAATCACTGGAGGAAGGAGAAAAGCTCTTATCTGTTGTGGCAACAATGGTGGCCCATCATGTGATCAATATCGAAACCATCCGGGTGGAAAAAGAACAGTTAAAAACTGAAAATATCCGGCTGAAATCCGCCCTTGAAAATAAATACAGCTTTACCAACATCATTGGCAATTCCAATAAAATGCGGGAAGTCTTTCAAATGATTTCCCAGGTTTCAGGCTCGTCTGCCACTGTCCTGATCCGGGGGGAAAGCGGCACGGGAAAAGAACTGGTTGCCAACTCCATTCATTACAACAGTGCCAGGAATAAAAAACCGTTTTTAAAAATCAACTGTGCCGCCATTCCGGAAAATTTGATTGAAAGTGAGTTGTTCGGTCATGAAAAAGGCGCATTCACCGGTGCCTCGCACCAGAAAAAAGGCCGCTTTGAAATGGCCAATGGCGGCACGATTTTCCTGGATGAAATCGGCAATATGGATTTGTCAGCCCAGGTCAAGCTTTTGCGGGTTCTTCAGGAAAAAGAGTTTGAACGGGTGGGTGGGTATCAGTCAATCAAAAGTGATGTCAGGATTGTGGCGGCCACCAATTCCAATCTTGAAGAAATGGTTCAGCAGGGACGATTCAGGGATGATCTGTATTTCAGACTCAATGTTTTTCCCATTTATCTGCCCAGCCTTCGCATGCGTAAAACTGATATCATTCTGCTGGCAGATCACTTTCTTGAAAAATACCGCAAGGAACATGGAAAAGAGATCAAACGCATTTCAACTCCGGCCATTGACATGATGATGGAATACCACTGGCCGGGAAATGTACGGGAGCTTGAAAACTGCATTGAGCGGGCCGTTATTCTCTGCAATGAGGGCGCCATCCACAGCTATCATTTGCCTGCCACCCTCCAGACCGGCACCAAATCCAAAACATTGCCCCTGTCCCTTGAGGATGCCGTGGCCCATCTTGAAAAAGAGATCTTGATGGATGCCCTGAAAAACACCAAGGGCAATATTAACAAGGCCGCTCAATTGATCGGCATCACCGTCCGGAAATTTTCTTACAAGGCTGCCAGGTACAATATCAATTACAAAGATTACCGATAGGGTGAAAACGGGAGATACGAAGGGTCAAGCCCAAAGTCAATGTCGCCGTCTGACGTCTGAACCATATACAGGGGAATCTGCCGGCCGGAGCATTTCTGGCGCACCCGGCCGGCAATATCGATGATCCGGTCGGCATCCGGGCGGCTGCCATACCGGTGCTGAATGTCCAGTCCCCCGACATACAGATGGTGAAACTCCACCTTGGCTTTTCTCAGTTCATATGCCAGCTGTGCAATGGTATCCGGGCGGTCATTCATGCCGCAGATCAATGGAACATTGGCATAGACATTCACTCCCTTGTTCAAAAACGCTTTGACTGCCGTACAATGGGCGCTGCTGATCTGATCGGGCAGAAGAAACCAGGTTTCCATCTCGATTCTGAAGGGGTCTGCCAGTGAAACATCCTGCCACAAGGAGATGGCCTGAATAACGGCTGGAGTGAACCGCTCTGGACAGCAGGCCAGCGCATTACTTTTCAGGCGGACACATACCACGTGGGAAAAACGGTGAAGCGCCTGGACCACCTGGGAGATCTGATCCATTGCAAGGGCAGGATCATCGCCATCCCAGTGGATGATAACATCTGAAATTTCCGGTGCGGTGCCAAGGTAATCAAACCAGCCCGCGCCTTTTTCCGGCTGGATTTCCAGACAGGTTTGATGAACCCTGGAGATGCCTGCATGCGGAACCGGCAGCACAGAAGGCCGAAGCGCAGACCGCTGATACAGGCTGGAAAAAACAGCTTCAGCCGTAACCGGCAATGGCGTCAAAATTTCTTGCTTTTCAGGCGGGCGCCGGCCGGAGCCGGTATACAAAGCCGATCTCCCCATATCCAGCTGGAACCTGGCATCCAGCGTACCCTCAGAATTTATGCGAAAAGCCGGTATCTGGCCGGATTCCCGGATAAACTGCCTGAAATAGGACAGGGTATACGGCGTTCGGATCCAGGTGTAGGCATCATCGTTTGCATCTTTTTCCACTGCCCATCCGCTGGTATGCCATTCAATCTTTCCCAGGGGCGTTGCCGTACAGAGCTTTGGCAGACACCGGTCACTGACGGTTCTGCGCAGAAACTGATACGCCTCGACTGCCTGGTCAATCGAGGACCAGTAGGCTTTTGTCCCATGAATGGGACTGCACGGCGCAAAAATATAATAGATCTGCGCCCCTGCCTGGCGCAGAAGGGTAAACAGCCGGGCCAATGCCTGACCACTGTTGTTGATACCGCCCAGAAACGGCGTCTGGACATAAACCTGTATCCCGTTTTTAACAAAGCAGGATACCAGATCCAGGCTCTGAATGGACAGTTCATCCGGATGCACCACATGGATGCCCATTTCTATCCGTTGCCCGCGGTCTATACATTGTTGATTTTTTTCCACAAGATAACGCACATAATCGCTGTCATTTTTTAAAAACAGCTCTGGATAGTAGACAATGGACCGGGTCGCAATCCGTATGGTGTTCACATGATCAATGTCCATCAGACCGTTGATGGCGGTCTCCAGATTGGCCCTGTTCCACAAAGGTTCGCCACCGGTAATCAACACCTCATGAATGGCTTGATGGGATCTTACATGTTCCACAGCCGCCAGCACATCACGGGATGACGGCGTGTTTTGTTTCCGGGCAGCTTTGTGCTTCCGGAAACAGAACCGGCAATAGACCGGACACTGCATGTCCAGCAGAAAGATCACCCGGTTTTCATACATCTGCTCCAATATCCCGTTTTTAAAATGACCGTCAAAGGTGATGTCACGGCCGGTGTCATCCAGCTCCCGGACGAAGGGCAGATACTGGTTTGCCACAGCTTTTGATACCAGAGACTGGCGGATGACATGATCGGACAGCCGGACAGGAAAGCAGTCAATCACCTGCTGAAGGTCTGCCGGTGATTGAGAGGGCATTCCGGTGATCTGTTCCAGCTGTTCTGCGGTTTTAACCTGATACAGGCGGTTCCCCGGCAAAACAGCGTCAAGAAGATGGTAAAGGTATAGATTGGGCAGTTCAACCGTGTTGATCTGTACGGGCGTTTTGTTTGCCCCGGGCGGGATGATCTGTGAAAAAAGCCTGAAAAAAAATCCGTCAGCATCATTTTGATACCCGCAATTTTCCATCACAGCGTCAAACAGGCTCTGATCCGGCTTTTTTTTCAGTGCCGAAACAAAGGCATCGCCCAGAAGAGACGCTGAGCCATATGCTGAAAAAAAACGCTGGCTGATCTGCTGAAGCATTGGGGTGTCCAGGTGATAAATATCAATTTTGTGCGCAAGATTCTGCACGGAATGCACGGTGTTTTTCCTTATTTTCAGGTCATGCGTTGGTAATTTGAATCGAAAAGATCAGGCAAAATCTTCACCTGGTATGGAGATCAAGGTGATGGTGGCTTTGGAAACCAGCTTTTTTATGTCCCTGCTTTTTGAATAGAGCTCAGATTCTGCGATAATGATTTTTTTTCCCTGGTTGATCACGCGGGATTCACAGGCAATCAGTTCACCGGTGGCCGGCCTGAAAAAATTAATTTTAAACTCAATGGTTAAGATTCTGTGGGATTCCGGTACCAGGGTATAGCCTGCGTATCCACCGGTGTGATCCGCCATGGTGGCCAGCAGACCGGCGTGGACAAACCCCTCTCTTTGCTGGTGTGTGGTACCGGGCCGTAAAAACGATTCAAAAAAACCACTGTCCACCTGACCTGCCTCGATGCCGCAAAACGCTGGAAACCCTTTTACAAAATCCGTTTTAAGATACTCAACCCGCTGTGATCTCACCGTCTTCCCCTACATTAAATGCCGTTATCATCTTGATATTCATATCATGCATGCGTGATGGATACAATTTTTATACACAGGTTTTTCAAGATCCGGCAATTTCGCTTGAACCTTGCCATAAAGTATATTATTTCTTTTATACAATGTGTTTTAAATGACCCGATGTGTGGCCACAACAACCGTAAAGACGTTATCCAATGCACAGACGAACCTTTTTAAAGCAGGCAGCAGGCGCTTTGGTATGGGCCGGTGCGCCACTGTCATTTGCCGCTTCCGTTCCATCCGCCGGGAAACCTGAAACCCCGTTTGATTCCCATGTGAAGGACCGGTTGCTCAAAAAACAGCAGTTTGATCAGGTTTATACAGAGGATATCTTTCTGGACGACCGCCTGCTTCCCACCTTAAAGGTCTGTCTGGCGCGGTTGAAACAACTACAGAAGCTTGTGGGATACGGCAACTTTTCCCTTTTGAATTTTGATGAAGCCCTTGCCTATTCAAAATCATATTCATCCATTGGGCAGTTTTCCCGGCAGGAGCTGGATTTTCTTGAAATGATTTTCTATTCCCAGGTGAAAACCTATGGATTCATGGGCGAAAAACCCATCAAAAGCATCACCGGAAAAATCAACCGTACAGCCGTTGAAAAAATTCCGCATACCGGCCACTATCTCTACCAGGGAAAACCCATGGAAATCTACCAGAAGATTGAAATGGAAGTGGGAAACCGTGTGATTCTTACATCTGGTGTCCGCAGCGTCATGAAGCAGTTTCTGCTGTTTTTAAACAAGGCCGCGGCCAGCCATGGAAACCTGTCAATGGCCTCACGGTCCCTTGCACCGCCAGGATATTCCTTCCATGGTGTCGGTGATTTTGATGTGGGTGAGAAAGGATACGGCATTCACAACTTTACAGAACGATTTGTGCAGACAGATGTATACAAACGGCTGGTTCAGCTGGGATACTTGAAATTCAGATACGACCGGGACAATGATCTGGGGGTCCGGTTCGAACCCTGGCATATTGAGGTGGTTTAAAGCAAAAACAGAGCGAAGGGGGGTGGGAGTGTGAAAATATACAGCGGAACCATCATTACCTGCGATACAGCGGATACGGTCTGTCATTATCTGATTGAAGAAAACGGCATCATCCAGTTCACCGGAGATCAACTGCCAAAAGCCTATCAGAAGTTTCCGGTTGAAGACCTTGGTACCGGTGCCCTCATACCCGCCTTTACCGACTCCCACCTGCATTTTTCCTCTTATGCCCTGTTTTCATCCACCCTTGACCTTCGAGCTGCCAGAAATTTTGATGACATTTCAGAGATGATCCGCGCCTATATCCGCAAAAGCGGCTGCAAACTGGTGCTGGGGTTTGGCATTTCCGCCCACAGCCTGATTGAACAGCGGATGATCACGCGTGAAGAACTGGACCGGATTGAAAAAAAGCGGCCCATGATGCTGGTAAAATATGATGGCCATGCCAGCGTGGTCAATTCAGCCATGCTCAGACTGCTACCGGCAAAAATCAAAACCCTCCGGGGGTTTGATGCTGATGCCGGACAACTCTTTCAGGAGGCTTTTTTTGCCGCAACCGACCACATCACCGCAAAAATTTCTGTAATTTCACTGCTCAAATATATGCTCAACGCAGTTGACCAGATGGCAGACAACGGCATTGCCCTGATCCATCCTGCCGAAGGCGTGGGATTTTTTCTGGATCTGGATGTGGACATTGTCCGATTGGTGGCACGCGGTCTGGCCAATCCGTTTCAATTCAGGGTATTTTTCCAGACCATGGCCGTCCAAAAAGTGATGAAACGCAAACTTCCCAGAATCGGGGGATGCTTTGCAACCGCGCTTGACGGCTGCTTTGGATCTGTGGATGCCGCGCTGAACCAGCCCTATGCCCATGATTCAAAAAATTGCGGTATTTTGTTCTACCCGGACCAGGCAGTGCTTGATTTTATTCAAAACGCCCATGATCAAGGCCTTCAGGTTCAGGTCCATGCCATTGGTGATGCCGCATTTGACCAGGCCACACAGGCGTTTGAAACGGTTCTAAAAAACAATTACCGGGCAGATCACCGCCACAGCATTATCCACGCCTCTCTGGTTTCACAAAAGGGCCTTGATATCTGTGCAAACTACCAGATCGGGATTGCTGCCCAGCCAGCCCTGCTTGACCTGAACCTGGAGCCGCTGTCATATTTAACCCATATCCTGGGAAGCCGGGCAGAACAGATCTCTCCTTTTAAACGCATGGTTGAGATGGGAATTCATGTCAGCGGCGGATCAGATGCGCCGGTAACCCTTCCAGATCCCATCACCGGCATCCACTGTGCCTGTAACCATTACAACGCAGACCAGTCGCTTTCAATTCTTCAGGCCCTGAAAATGTTTACCTGGGAGACTGCCTGGGCTGGGTTTGATGAACAGCACACCGGGTCACTTGAAGCAGGAAAAACAGCTGACATGGTTGTTCTGGATAAAAACCCCCTTGACATGAACCCCAAAGACCTGAAACAACTGCAGGTTCAAAAGCTTTATCTTAAGGGAAAGCCCTTTCAAAAAGGTCAGGGCCTGACAACTCTTTTATGGAACAGCCTGTTTAAACCACGCTGAATCAACAGATGATTGATATTGAAAAAATGTCCATCCTGGTGGTGGATGATGTCAAAACCATGCGGGGAATTATCCGGAATCTGCTCAAGGGATTGAATATCGGCAAAACCCTTTATATGGCGGAAAACGGAGTTGAAGCACTGAAAATTTTAAATTCCGCCCGCATTGATTTTGCCCTTGTTGACTGGAAAATGCCGGTAATGAATGGCGCCCAGCTGGTGGAAACCATCCGGAATGATCATTCTCTCAGGGACCTGCCAGTGGTGATCATCTCTGCCGAATCTGAACTGGATGTTGTTCTGGATGCGGCAGAGATCGAAGTGGAAGCCTATCTGATCAAACCCCTGACCCCGGCGATCCTTGATCAGACCATCCAAAGCGTTGTGGAACAGGTCAATTATCCGGATGCAGCCACGCTTCATATCCGGCACGCCCGTCTGCTTGAAGAGAAAAACAACGTTCCTGCTGCCATTGAGCAGATGAAAAAAGCGGTACAGCTCAGGCCCAATGCCTCTCGAATCCTGCGGAATCTGGGCCTTTTATACCAAAAAAACGGGGATGACATCACCATGGGAAAATGCCTGAAAAAAGCGGTGGCTATCAATCCCAAGGATGCCATTTCCAGATATCTTCTGGCAAAATTTTTCTGGAAACAAAAAGATCTGGTTTCTGCTGCTGACCTTTTTCTGGAAATTATTTCCATGACCCGCAAATTTTACAGCCAGGCCATGGAACTGGGAGAAGAACTGCTGGAACACAATCACTCCCAGCTGGCAAAAAATATTTTTTCCACCATGATGTCCAATGCTGGTATGAATCTTCCCTTAAAAGAAAAAATCATTGGTCTGTGCATGGAACATAAGGAGTTTGAGTATTGTAAACTCCTGTTAAAAACAGCCATAAAAGATCATCCGTCAAATCATGATCTGATCTATCGAATGGGAGATGTGTGTGAGCAGTCAGGAGATCAGGACAAAGCACTTGAATGCTTCCTGGAGGTTGAAAACCGTCAGCCCGGCAATATTGATGTGAAATTGAAGCTTGCAAGAATTCTGCTGGGCAAGAAAAAAATCCTGCGGGCAGACGATTTTTTAAACCAGGTTCTGGCAAGGGATCCGAACAACCGGCAAGCGCTTTCCTTACGGCAGCAGATGTAAGATTTTTCTCAGGTTGACGGTTTATCAATTGATGCAAATTGATCCGCTGTGATGATCTTTCTGGATAGCTCACGGGCTTTTGCCAGAAACGCTGCAATTTCATCCGGATTGACCGGTTTTGCAGATGGTGATTTATATTTCAGCGGGTCAACAGGCTTTCCATCCTTTCTCATCCGAAAATCAAGGTGCGGTCCGGTGGCATATCCGGTCATCCCCACAAAACCGATGACATCCCCCTGCTGGACCCGTTTGTTGACCACCATGTTTTTGGTAAATCCAGACATGTGGTTATACCCGGTGGTATAGCCGTTTGAATGACGGATGGTGATAAAGTTTCCCATCCCTTTGTTAAATCCAATCTGTGTAATCACACCATCACCCACGGATTTGATCGGGGTCCCCTGAGGAGCGGCGTAGTCAACTCCGGGATGGGGGCGGTATTCTTTGAATATCGGGTGAAGCCGTTTTGTTGTAAACGTGGATGAAATGCGGGAAAAGGCCAGAGGGGCTTTTAAAAACGCTTTCTGCAGGGATTTTCCGGTTTCATCATAATATCCGGAGATGCCATCGGCATCTTTATGTAAAAAGGCTTTGAACACAATCCCTTTGTTCATGAAAAACGCTGCCTGAATTTTTCCGTATCCGAAAAAACGCCCGTCTCTGTAGCGCTTTTCAACCAGAACCCTGAACTGGTCTCCCGGCTGGATATCCCGTATAAAATCAATGTCCCATGCAAAAATATCAGATAGATTCCCGGCCAGATCCGGTTTTTCCCCTGCAGCTCTCACCGCTTCAAACAGGCTGGAATGGATTGTCGCAGACACCACATCCTGCTCAACATCAAACTCAATCGGCGCCAGAAATACGGAAAACTGACCGTTTTCCTTTTGAACGATGACCCGGGTTTCCTGGTCAATGTCATATTCAAATCCCACCAGTGCATCATCCTGAAGAATAATTTTATACCGGTGGTGAAGCTGTATTCTGGCCATGGAAAAAACATTGCGGCTCTGATCACTGATCTGATATATCGTCCTTAAGGGTACATGGGCATTCATAATCGTGGAAAAAGTGTCGCCCCGCTTGACCGTCCCTTTGATGATTCTGATCTCCGGAAGGATCACCGGTAATTTGTTGTTCTGCTGCTCACTGGATGTTCTGCAGAATCCAGATCCGGAACCGGTCAATAATAAAATACCTGCCATCAGCGCGATACAAATTTTTTTCATTTTTTCTCCATCTGTACTGTTTTCATGTCAACGCAGCTTTTCACGGATGTTCATACAACAAAACCGTCTGTATCAGAGTCTAATCAACATCTATACCAGATTTCATTTATCGATCAAAATGGCGTAATAAAAGGGTTTTAGCGAGATTTACACTGGAATTCAACCGATATTTTAATTTTACCTGTCTGTTTTATTTAAGAGGATATGATGATATTTCATTATCACTATCGAAATAACACGAAACAGCCGGGCAGAATAACTCTGCCCGGCTGTTTCACATCAAGCTGAAAAGGCGATTTTATTCGTCTTTACCAGCGTCGGCCATCATTTTATACATGGCGTATTTATCGTTGACCTCTTCTTCGATCTTTGATCTCAATCGCTTGGACTCCTCAGGAAAGCTTTTTTCTAGGGCAGCAAACCGTGTTTCGCCGCTGAGGAATTCCTGGAGGGTTCCGTCCGGTTCCTTTGATTCAAAAATAAACGGATTTTTCCCCTCCTTAATCAGTTCAGGATTGTAGCGGTAAAGCGGCCAGTAACCTGATTCAACTGCCAGTTTTCCCTCAAGCTGGGATTTGCCCATCCCTTTTCGGATTCCCTGATTGATACAGGGTGCATAACAGATGATCAGTGAAGGTCCAGGGAATTTTTCTGCTTCTGCTATGGCTTTCAGTGTCTGGTTTTTATTGGCGCCCATGGAAATGGATGCCACGTATACATAGCCGTAGCTCATGATCATTCGGCCCAGATCCTTTTTGCCGATTTTCTTGCCGGATGCTGCATATTTTGCAATGGCACCGGTGGGCGTGGCTTTTGAAGACTGACCACCGGTGTTGGAGTACACTTCCGTATCCATGACCAGAATGTTAATATCTTCTCCGGACGCCAGAACATGGTCCAGGCCGCCAAAACCGATATCATAGGCCCAGCCGTCCCCGCCAAAGACCCAGTGAGATTTTTTCACGAACATATCCCGGTCTTCGTAGATTTCCACCAGAAGGTCATCGGTTTCATCTTTTAACAGTGTATTAAGTGCCATACTGTATTTAATGGATTCATCCGCATCATCCCTGCCGGCAATCCAGCCTTCCATGGCTGCCTGAATCTCGGAAGAAACGCCGTTTTCAATGGCCTGACGCATCTTATCCGCCAGAGTATTTCTGCGGGTTTTGGTGGCCAGCATCATGCCGTATCCAAACTCGGCAG
>JAABSK010000328.1 GCA_011390435.1 Desulfobacteraceae bacterium
CACTCATCATGCCCGCCAAAAAACACAAGCCTGCTTTCACAGAGACAAGGCCCCAATCGGAAGAGCGCACCAGGGTTACGATCAGACAGCTGAGCATGACTACCAGCAGCAGACTGCCGGTCCTGTCCAGAGGTTCACGGCTCCCGCTGCCGCCGGGCAGGCCTTTGAGAACAACTATGCCTGCTGCCACCGCAAGCATGCCGATGGGCACATTGATATAGAAAATAACCCGCCAGGAAAAATATGAAAGGATCATCCCCCCTGCCAGGGGCCCCAGCGTGAGGCCGGCAGCCACCACCGCCCCCATAAGGCCCAGGGCCCTGCCCCTTTCTTTTGGGGCAAAGGCATCCACCACCAGGGCCGGGGAACAGGCCATGAGCATGGATGCCCCGATCCCCTGAACCATTCTGGCACCCACCAGAAAATGCGCTGTCATGGCATTTGCACACAGCAAAGACCCGAAGGTAAACACCAGAAATCCGGCCACATAAACCAACCGCCGGCCCCGGGTATCAGACAGCCTGCCAAAGGTGAGCAAAAGAGAGGACACGGTGAGCAGATAGACCACCACCACCCATTGCACGGTTTTCACATCCGAGGACAAATCTTCCATAATATAGGGCAATGCCACATTGACAATGCTGGAATCCAGGGTGGACATGAAGATCGACACCCCCACCAGTGAAAACACCTGCCATTTTTTGTCCCGGACCCCCATGTGCACCCCATTCCCTTCTTTTGATGCAGCCAAGAATATGTTATATTGGAGCGGTTAACAAGAAAAATTACAAAGGAGCTTCATGGCTACAATCAATGATGTGGTATTAATTTATCTGGAGGACAGCCCTGTGACTTTTGCCAGGGTTGAAAACATTCAGCCCGACCATAAAAAAGACTGGTTTCAGATCACCTTTCTTTTGCTCCAGATTCCCTTGCAGGAGGCTACCTGGATACTCAAAGACAATTATATCAACGGCGAAGAATTCCATATGAACGGCAAAAAAATGCGTATGGAAACGGTGAAAAACCCGAAGAACACACATGATATTTCGTCTGACATGAAATCTGACATGAAACCTGTTCCCCAAAAACAGGAACCTTCTGAAACAAAAAAACAGGCATCCGGCCGGATCATATCCTTTGCTGACCTGAAGAAAAAAAGCCATGACCAGGACCCGGGATAAGATCATTTCCGCTTCCAGGCGGACAGATATTCCGGCATGGTACACCCCATGGTTTCTTAAGCAGATCCGGCAAAAACAGTTTGTCACAGTCAATCCCTTTACCCGTAAGCCCAAGCAGGTGGATGTCTGCCCGGAAAACACCCACAGCATTGTGTTCTGGTCCAAAAATTATGGACCGTTTCTGGATCTTGACGCCCACAGGATTCTGGAGGATATGGGGTTTCACCTGTTTTTCAATTTCACCGTTAATTCCAGATCCCCCCTGCTGGAACCAGGCCTGCCGGACCTTGACACCCGTATAGCCCAGGTAAAAGAGCTTGCAGACCGGTTTGGACCCCATGCCGTTGCCTGGCGGTTTGATCCCATCTGCTTTTATACCCATGGCTCCCCATGTGTTGAAAACAATCTGTCTGATTTCATTTACATTGCAGATGCCATGGCTGACACGGGCATTACAGTCTGTGTCACCAGTTTTTATGATGCGTACCGCAAAGTAGATATCCGTATCCGGCATCTGGCCAGAACAGGCGGGCCTGTCATCTGTTTCACAGACCCGGATCCTGCAGAAAAAAAACAGCTGATCTGCAGCATGGCTGACCAGCTTGAAAAAAAACAGATCCGGCTGCACCTGTGCTGTGAAAAAAAACTGTATGACGCTGCTAAATCCGGGTGCAGAAATATCTTTGAAAACGCCTGTATCAATGGTCCTTTTCTGGAAAAACTGTACGGCGGCATCCCTGAAATCCGGCGGGATTACGGGCAGCGGGCCCAAAAAGGATGCAGGTGTACCAGTGCCATCGATATCGGCTCCTACCAGGACCATCCCTGCTATCACAACTGCCTGTTCTGCTATGCAAATACGGAAATGGACACCAGAATAAAACAAGGTATTTTCCAATGAAGATCGGCTCTCTGGTTATTCCCGGCAGCACATTTCTGGCACCCTTGGCAGGCATAACCAACCTGCCGTTCCGGCGGCTTGTAAAAGCATGCGGCTGTGCCGTGGTCTGCTCGGAAATGATCAGCGCCAAAGGCCTTTTTTACAACTCACAAAAAACCCTGGCCCTGCTGCAGACACACAAAGATGAAAAACCGTTGTCTGTCCAGATTTTCGGGGCAGAACCAAAAATAATGGCCAGGGCTGCAGCCGCTATAGAAGCAATGGGGGTGACGGATATTCTGGACATCAACTTCGGGTGCAGTGTAAAAAAAGTGATAAAGCAGGGGGCCGGGGTTGCCCTGATGCAGGACATGGAAAACAGCAAAGCGGTTCTCCAGGCGGTACGAAAGGCCACCTGCCTGCCGCTTACCATTAAAATCAGGTCCGGATGGGACCGGTCCGGTTCCCAGGCCCTGCACCTGGCCCGGATCGCCCAGGACCAGGGTGTGGATGCGGTCATCCTGCATCCGCGAACGGCAGCCCAGAAATTTTCAGGAACTGCAGACTGGCACCTTATAAGGCAGCTCAAAAAACAGATATCCATACCGGTTATCGGCAATGGTGATATTCTTTGTGTGCAGGATGCCGCAGACATGATGGAGCAGACCGGTTGCGATGGTGTGATGATCGGCCGGGCAGCCATGGCCAACCCCTTTATCCTCAGCCAGATGGAATCATATCTGGCATATGGCACCTGCAAAGAACCATCTGCATCCGACATCTTCCGGAAAATGGAAGCGCTTATCCATCTGTATGTGGATTATTTCGGGGAAGAAACTGCCTGCAAAATGCTCAGGGGCAGACTTACCTGGTTTGTAAAGGGCATGCACGGGTGTTCCGGTTTTCGGAAAAAATTGTCCCGGATACCTGCAGCCGAAACCGCTTTGGAACTTATCAAAGAATATGAATATCGCCTCAACACACAGGGTTTTGGTTGTACCGGCGAAAAAAATGCCTGAAGTTTTCAGAGGGAAAAATCGCAAAAAGACCTTGACAAAGGCGGCAAAAAACAGCATAAATAGAGAGTTTTACACCAACGCCAATATTCGGAAATTATTCCGAGGCCGATGTAGTTATACATAAAATATAAAAAAATTAAAATCTTACGAATGTCAGGCCATCGCCATGGCCAAAGACATTGAAAATTTCCAAGGAGCGTATGAGTTAAATGAACGATTTTTTACACAGCCTTCGCAACGGACAGGCTGACAAACCACGGGCCCCCAAAACCCGGAAAAATTATGACAATTCCTATCAATACAACAACAACCCCAGATTTCATTCCTATGGCAACGGATAC
>JAABSK010000329.1 GCA_011390435.1 Desulfobacteraceae bacterium
CATCCCAGGTGATGGGTTCCCACTTACCCTCCCCTCTTTTGCCGGTCCGCCGCATGGGGGATCTCAGGCGATCCGGATGATCGATGTACTGGGTCATGGCCAGGGCCCGGGCGCACAAACGGCCCTGGTTCATGGGGTGGTCCGGGTCCCCTTCGATCTTCACCAGTTTGCCGTTCTTTACATGGGCCAGCACACCGCACCCCCCATGGCACCCCGGGCCGGGAGACCAGGTGGTGGTTTTAAAAATTTGGGTTTCACACGATGTCATTGCGTTTTCCTCCCTATTTTTGTTCTGCCGGTCACGGTTCATGTCCCGGCCGGGACAGCTTCCTGCAGATCCGTCCCCAAATCCTGCTCAGACTAGCCCCCTCCGGGGTGTCCTGCATACGGACTGTCAGAGCCTGTGGATCTCAGGCCGGATGCAGGACACCCCGGAGGGGGCGGGTTCCTTGCCAAACGATCGGGCATGAGTACCTGCGATTGCCCCGGGCCTCTTCAATCTTTCCTTGACACGGCTGCAGTTTTCATTCATGAATGAATAACAGGCAATTAGTTGATAGTCAATAAACAAATTATCAATAAATTGATTATTTGCTCTGTAATAATTGATTATTTGCTCTGTAATATATGCAACTGCTTGAATTTTTTGCAATACCGGTTTAAATTATCCCTTAAAACTCAAAAAATGGAGCATGAGTACCGTGGCCCCACCCAACTACCGCAACGACCTGACCCTGGATGAAAAAGTACTGATGGCGATTGTCCGGGCAGCGGAAAATTTTAAAAGAACCCATTCCGCTGTTTTCAAGCCCTTTGGCCTGTCCTTTCCCCAGTACAATATTCTCCGGGTCCTTGAATCTTCCCATAGGGGACAAAACAAAATCAGCACCGTGGGAAAAATCATGCTGACGCCCGGTGCAAATATGACGGGCCTGGCCAAACGCCTGGAGCAGAAAGGGTTCATTACCAGGCAGCCGGACCCGGGTGATGAACGGGTGACCCTGCTGAGCATCACGGAAAAAGGCAGGGTCACCCTCAGGCAGATAAAAAAGGAAAAAGATTTTGCCATTACTGCCATACTCAAGGATTTTGACAGCGCTGATAAAACCCTGCTGCTGAAACAGATCAAAAAAGTCATCACAGCCACAGCCCAGATAACCCGGCTTCCTGATAAGCATCGGCTGTCTTGAAAAGGAGATCGGAAATGATGACATATTCCAGTTTATTTGAACCGGTGCGAATCGGCCGGTTGGAGATCAAAAACCGGTTTGCCATGGCCCCCATGGGGCCCCTGGGGCTTTCCGATACGGAAGGTGCGTTTAGCCAGAAGGGGATTGATTATTACACGGCAAGGGCAAAAGGAGGCACCGGCCTTCTGATCACCGGAGTCACTTTTGTGGATAATGAGATTGAAAAGCATGCCATGCCCCATGTGCCCTGCTCCACGCACAACCCGGTTCATTTTATCCGTACCGCCAAAGAGATGACCGAGCGGATACATGCATATGACGTTAAAATTTTTCTGCAGATGTCCGGTGGATTCGGCCGGGTCACGGTCCCCACCAACATGGGGGAATACCCGCCGGTGGCGCCGTCTGCCATCCCCCATCGCTGGATGGACAAGATCTGCCGGCCCCTTAAAACAGATGAAATCCGCCATATTGTGAAAATGTTTGGACAGGGTGCTTTCAATGCAAAGCGCGCAGGATTTGACGGGGTCCAGGTCCATGCCGTGCATGAAGGATATCTCATCGATCAGTTTGCCATCTCTTTTTTCAATCACCGGACAGATGAATATGGCGGTTCTCTTGAAAACCGGCTGCGGTTTGCCAGACAGATTGTAAAAAAGATAAAACAAACCTGTGGAGAGGATTTTCCGGTAACCCTCCGGTACAGTCCCAAAAGCTTTATCAAGGACTATAAATCAGGGGCACTCCCGGGGGAGGCGTTTGAAGAAAAAGGACGGGATATCGAAGAAGGGATTGAAGCGGCAAAACGCTTAGTGGCATATGGGTATGACTGCCTGGACGTCGATGTGGGCTCCTATGATTCCTGGTGGTGGAGCCACCCGCCCATGTACCAGAAAAAAGGGTTGTTCATGCCCTATGCCAAACTGATGAAGGAGTCCGTTGATGTTCCCGTCATCTGTGCCGGCCGGATGGACAACCCGGTGACCGCCTCCCAGGCCATTGAAAACGGAATCTGTGACATTGTCGGGTTAGGCCGTCCATTGCTGGCTGATCCAGACTATGTGAACAAGGTGATGTGCAACGATGTCCGGTCCATCCGGCCATGCATCTCCTGCCATGAAGGATGCATGGGAAGGGTGCAGACCTACTCGGCCCTCAACTGCGCGGTCAACCCGCAGACCTGCCGTGAGCGAACCGCTGCTTACAACCCCATCCTCAGACCAAAAAAGGTGATGATTGCCGGCGGTGGGGTGGCCGGGTGTGAAGCGGCCCGCGTTCTTGCCACAAGGGGTCATTTTCCGGTTCTCTTTGAAAAATCGGACCGGCTCGGCGGCAATCTGATTCCCGGCGGTGTCCCGGATTTCAAGGAAGATGATATCGCCCTGGTCAACTGGTATGCATATCAGCTGGAAATCCTGGGAGTTGATGTGCGGCTGAATACCCAGGTCGATGCTGCCCATATCCTGTCCGGCTCATACGATGCGGTTCTTATTGCCACCGGTTCCAATCCCAGAATCATTTCCCTGGGAGATGATGACCATGTACATACTGCAGAAGAGGTCCTTTTAGGCAAAAAAAATCCCGGTTCAAGGGTTTTGGTGGCCGGGGGCGGCCTGATCGGATGTGAACTTGCGCTGTGGCTGGCACAGCAGGGCAGAAAGGTCACCATTGTCGAGCAGATGGAAAAACTGCTGGCCGTCAACGGGCCCCTGTGCCATGCCAACAGTGACATGCTAGAGGCGCTGATTCCCCATAATGGGATAAAGGTTCACACCGGAACCCGGATTCAGACGTTCAGAGATGGCAAAGCGGCCTGCACAACGTCTGACAATGAGATCATCATCAACTGTGACAGTGTGGTTCTGGCAGTCGGGTATGCCCCTAACCGGTCCCTTTATGAAGAGATCCGGTTTCAGATGCCGAACACCTATCTTCTGGGGGATGCCCGGCGGGTGGCCAACATCATGTATGCCATCTGGGACTCCTTTGAAGTGGCCAATGGATTATAAGAAAGGAAAGCCATCGTGACCATGCCCCATACCCCTTCCGGCCTTTTTCAGGCACTGCCGGTCAGAATCATCATCCCGGTGGCCCTGACCATTATTCTGTTTATCCTGACCATTTTTCTGCTTATCATTCCCATGATGGAAAAATCCATGATGGACGGCAAAAGAGAAACCACTATGCATCTGACAGAAACCGCCTGGTCGGTTCTTGCATTTTACCAT
>JAABSK010000330.1 GCA_011390435.1 Desulfobacteraceae bacterium
AAGATGGTACACTCCTTGCCGGCATGATGGCGCCCAAACAGGAGTTGAAAATCAGGGATTGGATACTTGCCAATCAGGATGATCTGATGGAGAAATGGAATGAACTTTCAAATTAAAACACCTTGGAAGAAAGTTATCCACGTCCACCCCATGGATGATTTTAGTCTTGAATTGATTTGGGAGGACGACACGAAATCCAGAATTGGACTGAACGAATTGATCCAGAAGAAACAAATTTTGTGGAGACTTCGTTATCCACGGTATTTCAAGCAGGTCACCGTCGACGAACTCGGCGGTATATGCTGGCCTGAGGGAGAAGACCTGTCTCCGAATTTTTTATTACACCACAGCGGGTAACAGGTGTGTCTACCGTTAAAGGTGGAAAGATAAAGGTCCCGATTTTTTAACCCAACTTCAGGCTTGAGGATTTTTTGGACCCCAATCTTTTTTGACGGATAAAAACGATAAAGTTTCAATTTCAATCAGGTCCTGTTCTGAAAACCCAGCCTGTTTATTGAAAATTTCATGTTGGATTATATGAGGAGAGAATGAAATGATCCACGTCATCGCGTCAATACAGATAAAGCAAGGGCAGGTTTCCAGATTTCTGGAAATTTTTACATCCAATATGCCGGCGGTTCTGAAAGAAAAAGGGTGTATCGAATATGTCCCGACCATCGACGTTCCGACAGATCTGCCTTTCCAGGAGAAAAATGATCATGTTGTCACGGTCATCGAAAAATGGAACAGTTTGGAGGATTTGACGGCACATATGTCCGCACCCCATATGCTTGCATACAAGGAAAAAACAAAGGCCCTTGTTGAAAAAATATCTGTCAGAATTTTGAAACAGGTATAGCAAAAAGTGAAAATAACATGACATATAATTTTGATCCGGATAAATGGTATGACAACGAATTGATTTTAATTCAATCACGATTAAAAACTGGTGAAATTAAACAGGATGAGTATGATGAAGCAGTTAAGATCCTGGATAAAAAACTTGAAGAAATGTGGAAACGATTGGATGGAAGTTACCTGATAAAATGATCCCATGACTGTCGAACACAGGATAATGTCAATACAGATAACGGAAATTCCAGATGCATGAACACCTGTATGTGTACGGAAATTGACCAGGTCGTTTCCCTGAATACCGGCCCCCGGCTGCCCCGGGCACATATCCCGGACCATGACCCGATGCCGGGGGATATCCTGCATGAATCCCAGGCCTGTTCTGCCTGCCGCAGCAGCCTGGCCTCTGCCCTGAACCACCTGAAGGAGAATGGAAAGACCTTGATTCCAGTGGAGCGCATCGCCATGGGCCAGGGCCATCAGGGCGGCACAGGTGCCCCGGATCTGTTGGGAATCGGCGACTGCACAGCGGATTTTGTCTGCCATCTGCCGGACTGTCCTCCGTTACCGGAAGAGATATACGCGTTTTTACGTCACTGCCACACCGATTGAACCCAAAATTTTTAAAATGATAATCAAACCAATGGACAGGATATGAAAATCACAAATGCAATTGAACGGCTCGAAGCGCTGGGGGGCGATAAATGGGCCGTGTATAAAATGGCCAGACAGATGATGGCAGATGGCCATGATGTTATTGAAATGGCAATTGGAGAGCCGGATGTACCAACGCCGGAGTATTTGATCGATGCTGCTATGGCGGCGCTGCGCTCGGGACGTACGGGATATGCATCAAGTGCAGGTGAAAACAATCTGCGGCACGCTCTGGCAGAACGCTATACCCGCCAGGCAGACAGAGAGATCCTGCCGGAACAGGTGTTGTGTTTTCCCGGTACCCAGACAGCACTTTACGCGGTTATCAGCGCCGTTGCCGCATCCGGTGATGAGGTGGTTCTGGGAGGTCCCATGTATGCCACCTATGCCTCTGTGATGGCGTCAACCGGGGCTAAGATGGTGCCTGTCCCATTACAGGCGGAAAATGGTTTCCGCATTCAGGCAGCAGATATTGAAGACCGGATTACGCCAGGAACCACACTGATTTTTCTGAATACCCCCCATAATCCCACCGGGGCCGTGTTGACAGAACAGGATATTGCAGACATTGGTGCGGTGGCAGCTTCTTTTGGGCAGATAGAAGGGCGTGACAGAACCGCTTGACCGGGAGGTTGGGGCATGGTAGAAGGCATTTTATGTTAGATGTTTCCAGAACAACTGATACAATACTGATGGTAAGGCCCCATGACTTTGGTTTCAATGAGGAGACCGGTCTGGACAATGAATTTCAGAAAAGGCCCACAGAATCTGAAAAACAGATCAATGAAGCGGCCAATGCGGAATTCCAGGCCATGGTGGATTCCCTGCATGCCAATGGCATTACTGTGCTGGTGCTGGAAAAACCCAAAACACCCTATCTCCGGACCCCGGATGCGATTTTCCCCAACAACTGGTTTTCCACCGAACATGACGGTACCCTGATCACCTATCCCATGGCAGCAGTCAGCCGGCGGTATGAACGGCGGCCCCAGGATGTGGAAAAGCTGCTGGTGGCCAATGGATACAAAATCCGGAACGTCATCCATGTGGGGGCGCTGGATGAGCAGAAGCGGTTCCTGGAAGGCACCGGCTCCATGGTGATAGACCACCGGGAAGAGATTGTGTATGCGGCCCGTTCCCACCGCTGCCACCCGGACCAGTTTGACAATTTCATCCGCCTGCGCTTCTACCGGGAGGGGATCCTGTTTGATACCCGCAGCTCCAGGGGAAAACCCGTCTACCATACCAATGTGATCATGAGTATCGGGGAACAGTTTTCTGTGATCTGCCTGGACTGCATCACCGATCCGGACCAGCGCAACCGGGTCAGAACGTCGCTGGCACGCTCCTTTGAGGTCATTGACATCTCCATGGATCAGATGGAACACCATTTCTGCGGTAATATTCTCCAGGTGAATGCCGCCGGCGGAAGTCCGTTCATCGTGATGTCCCGGCGGGCCTTCACAGGCTTTACCCCAAAACAGATCCGGCGCCTGGAACAATATGGAACTATTCTGCCCGTAGCCTTGGATACCATTGAATCCGTGGGTGGGGGAAGCGCCCGCTGCATGATAGCGGAAATTTTTTCATAAAAAAAAGCTGTAAGCGGAAGGGATAACCATGACGGTAAATGTTCATATGCATCTGGTGCACCGGCAGCATACCGATGGCAAAAAGATCGTTGAAGTCCAGGGGGATACCGTGGGCCGTGCTTTGGCAGATCTGGTCCTGCAGTACCCGGCCATGGAAAAGGAACTGTTCGATAAAAAGGGGCGGCTGCACGGCCACATCGAAATCTATCTGAACGCGGAAAGCGCGTTTCCCGGGGAACTGAAAAAACCGGTGCAGCCCGGGGATGATATCCAGATCGTTACCTTTCTGGCCGGCGGGTGATCC
>JAABSK010000331.1 GCA_011390435.1 Desulfobacteraceae bacterium
TCCAGGTGGCGGCCGAGCCATTATGGTATGATCATAATAATATACTGGATCAAAGATATAAACGTTACAGCCATAAACAGCTGCATACACTACAGAAAGGCCAGAGCAAACTGATCGTTTTTGATGCCATAAGTCATGCTGCCAAAACCGTGGAAATATTGATCGACTGCCCGGGTGGCGAATGCAGGGTTAAGGGGAAATAAAGTAATGAACAGGCGGCAGTTTTTGATGGCTCTGATGTTGGGTGCCTATGCATTCAAGGCCGGGGCAGAGACCTTGAACCCTGAGGATATAGGACAATTAAGAACATCGGGCTTGGATGGCGAGTTGCTGGAGTCCTATTTCGTGAGGCACTATCTTAATGCCATCAAGACGAATCAACCGGTTAATTCCGTTGAAACCAGCAAAGGAAAAGTCGTTCATTATCGTGTTCTTCCGGCGACATTGCCGGTTCATACTCTTTTAACATCCCTGGCGTCTCCTTTGTGGAAGACCGCTTCACGCAAACTGGACTGGCGTATTTATTTAACAGATTCGCCTCTGATTAATGCATTTACACCGGGCGGCGGACTGATATTTATTAATGCCGGGCTGGTGAAGCTCTGTGAAAAGGAGGTTGAACTGGCGTGTGTCATTGCTCATGAAATCGGACATATTGAAAACCGCCATGCCGTCAAAGGCATTTTAACCCAGGCAGTAAGAAAGAATATAGATCTCCCATTGGGGCCGGGCAAAACAGGCAAAGAAGACAATCAAGCGTTTTATGACTGGCATTTATTCATGGCGGGACGCGGTTACACCCGTCATTGGGAATACCAGGCCGATGCCTTCATCGTTCATGCGTTTCGCAAGACCGGATATCCGGTATCGGAATCAGGTGCATTTTTCAAGCAGTTGACAAGGCTTGTAGGCGCCGCTGCCAAAGAATCGGTATACAGCTGTCTGTTCAGCACACACCCGGCCAACCAGGACCGGCTTAAAAGAGTTGAGTCCATTGCCGGGACATATCCTGATGTTTCTCCAAAACCGGAATCAAGGGAGTTTCTCTTATTGAAAGAACTGGTTCAAAAATTATAGAGTTCTCTGTCTTCTGGAAAGATAAAACAGAAAAGGCGGTTTATAGCAAATCACAAAAACAGCCACTATCAGACCTTTATACGGAATCAGAAAATCAATTTCAACCGGCCTGTACTTTTTTGTTTTATGCCGTATAGTTTAAAACATGTACATGGCATATATCCCTAAAAAAGGACGCCCACATTATGTGCTGCGCGAATCCTGCCTAAAAAAAGAGGGAACAGGTTTTCGGACATTGTTCGATTTAGGGCCTGACCCCCGTGCCTTTATTCAGTATGTTGGCGGCAATGCGTTCTATTTTGATGAAGAGATGGAAGCAACACTCCTGGAAAAGGCCCAGACCTATGACGCAGATGAGCTGGAAGACATTTTCTGGCCATGGATCCGAGCAGATATCAAAGCGGCAGTGAGCACCTTCAGAAACCGTTCCGGCAGGAGCTCAAAAAAATTGAGCGCAGACGAAAAAGAACAGATTGCCACCCATGTGAACGCGTTTGACAAGAGACGTGCGCATTTTTTAAAGTTTGCTGTAATGGACCAGGGAGCTGTGGAAAACATGCCGCCGGCGCTTTTTAAATCCCTGCTGCACAAATCCAGAGATGAAATTGAGCAGGGTTTTTTGATGCAGGAGTCTGCTCTAAAAGCACGGGAACTGAAATCATATGTATACACCATATTTGATCTGCAGCGATTCTTCAAAAGCTTTATGGCAAAAAAAATGCCCCACACACTGGATCAGGAAAAGGTCGACACCTTTTTCATTGAAGAGATCTGCAGGTTAAACAGCAGGCTGTTCAGCAGTGAAAAAAAACTTGACGATTACATGGTACGATACCTGGTGATGTTTTTTGATCACTCGTATGCAGACTCTACCCTTCTGGATGATTTTGCACAGGCGTTCATGTCCAGCCGCCGTTCCTACCGGCCACCGCCGCCAAAAAACACGGTCAGCGAATCCAGGGCCATAAAAATTTTCAACCTCAATCCAGAACAGATCAAAACATTGGGCAAGCAGCAGTTAACCCGATCCTATCGAACCCTTGCCCGGAGCTTTCATCCTGACACTGGCGGATCGCATGAAAAATTTGTCGAACTCAAAGGGGCGTATGAAACCCTTCTGAAAAAAATCAGCCCTGAAAATTAGAATGGATCCCACCGGCATTAATTCATCGAAGTGAGCATTCCCTCCTGGTCGGCTTTCAGCGCATAGAGCAATACGCCATCTGCGGCAGGCTGCTGAGAAACGAATCCTTTGTTTTCCAGGAACCGTAAGTGCGCCAGTGCTTCGCCCGTTGCAAACCACTGCTGCATCAGCGGGAACGCGTCCCATGACGCTGCCCTGATATCCCAGGTCATCTGGGAAGCCGTCTGCACGGCATGACAGCTGCCGTTTTTCAGGATGTCAATCACCTCGTTGCAGCGATTTCGATGGTGTTCCTTCAGTTCGGCCACTCGCTTTCTACAATCCGGAATCAGGGTGCGATGACCCGGTAACGTCAATGCGATCTCCAGGCTGGCAATCTTGTCCAGACTGGTCATGTAGCTTTGCAGGGGATCATCGTCCAGACTCCAGACCTGGATGTTGGGGGTGATATCTCCTAAAATGTGATCTCCGGAAAACAGGATCTTTTGTCCGGCTTCGTACAGGCAGATGTGGCCCCAGGTGTGTCCGGGTGTTTCCAGGCAGGTCAGGGTGTAATCGCCGACCGTGATGGTGTCGCCTTCCTCCACGTGATCCCATTTTATGTCGTGTTCAGGGCCGTGTTTGTGTCCGGGGTGATTGTCGATGGCTGTCTGCAGCATCTCCTGGGAAAATCCAGACATGGCAGCAGCGTTCAGCATCTTTTTCCAGCCGCTTTGATCTTCGACACGCAGGGCATCCGGCTTACCCATATAGGTTTTCGCTCCGGGTTGCGCAAAGGTTGCGATCAATCCCTGGTGATCCGCATGCAGATGGGTCGCGAAAAAGTCGGTGCGATCCAGATCCAGCTTTAGTTCATCATACGCCTGTTTCAGAACCTCCAGGCACTCGGGTTGATTGAACGCGGTATCAATCACCAGGTTTCGCTCTGGTGAAACCAGCAGATAGGAGTTAACCGTTTTCAACGGGTTTCTGGGCAGCGGCACCTCAATGCGGTATATGTTGGGCAAGACTTCTTCAATCATCGATTCACTCCCTGTTAGGCGGTTTAATATCTTGTTATAAACGGTTGTCTTTATTTCATCTGTTTCTTGGCATCGGCAACCAGTTCCTGGTGTCGATCATTATCAGGGTCTTCCAGCAATGCTTTTTCCCCCCAATGAAGTGCATTT
>JAABSK010000332.1 GCA_011390435.1 Desulfobacteraceae bacterium
AACTGCCGCTGCTGTCCTGCCTTAAGCCCTGCGGCAAACCGCCGGATAAAAATCCACCACTCCATCCGATTCATTGCCTGCTTGTCATACTGCAGTCCGGACAGATAAATTTTCCACAATTTTACCGCGCGATTCTCATCAAACGCATCACCAAAACCAGGCCGCATACAGAATCCAACCAGATTCAGCCAGCGGGCCTCATGGTTTGCGGACGTCTTCCTGCACGATTCCAGATCCAGCAGGGTGTCTGCCATGGCACGCAAAAAAGACAACGGCCAGTTTGCCTTGGACTGTCCGACAATGGCCTCAATCTGCCGGACAATGCCATTAAGTTCCTGGGACTGATCCTGCTGCTGGTTCCCGCAGGAAAACGTCTGAACAATTTTTTCCAGAGCCTGTTCCACCACATGCGTTTCATAGATCTGATCTTCAGTGGTTTGCGGTGTCTCTTGCGTATCCCGAAGCTGAAACGATAATCGCCATTTATGGTCACTGACGCCTGAGCGGCAATAGATGACCAGACTGCCCATCTCAGTATACTCAGCAACGATGGTAACCGGGATCGCTTTTTTTTCAGCGTTTTTCCCAAAGCGGATCATTGTCTGCAACGGCGCCATAAAGCTGATGGATTCATCAATGTCAACAAGGTCTCCTGCCATATCACCCGACCGGTAGCTGGAGCTGTAAATATCAAAACTTACCGGTTCGTTTGTCCGCACATCATATTGCGTTCCAGACAAATCAATGACTGACCCCTCATCCAGACCACGTTCCACCAGACAGACCGCCTTTTTTCCCGCGCCTGTGTCTGTGGCAATCCCCAGATAATAATTCCGGGGGCTGCCGCTGCCCACCTTGACTCCCACGCCCTGCTTTACCATACCGTAATATGCGGCACCAATGCCGACAGCCAGTTCCGGTGATCTGTTTTCCAGTATCCTCAAGACACTGTCAGAGCTCACCTGAAACCATTTTCGAAGCGCTGCGACAATCCGCTCCTGAACCATTGCCGGCTTGAGCGTGCCGCCGTTGAACAAGATCCAGTCCGGAACAGGATCTTTTTCCAGGTGATGACGGACATCGTTTCTGTGTTTTTCCAAAAAATCAATGATATGCCGGGTGACAGCCGAATCCGTTTCAAACGGAAGACCAAAGTCAGCAATCTGTTTTTCCGTCTCTGCGTGTCGAACCGCTCCAGGCGTGATGTCCGGAAAAAAGAGCGTCTCAAGAATGGAAACAACTTCTGCCTTTTCCAGATCTGCCGAGCGTGTTCCGGCAATCAAGGCACTGCCTTCTCCTTTGATTGTTATCCGGACAGCGGCTGCATCTTTTTCCAGTATCTGTTCTTTGGCTTCCCTGCACCGGTGACACAGGGTTTTCCATTTGTCCGAGGAAAGTTTTGCTGCCGGGCGGAATTTTGATTCCACTTTTTTGGCAAGGGCAAGGTCAATATTATCTCCGCCAAGAATTAGGTGATCGCCTACCGCAATGCGCTCAAACCGGGGTGTGCCTTCGGCAGCCTTAAGACTGATGAGGCTGAAATCGGTTGTTCCGCCCCCCACATCACAAACCAGGATTAAATCATCGGGTTTTACCTGATCCTGCCAGGAGTTCTCATGTTCCAGCAGCCAGCTGTAAAACGCGGCCAGGGGCTCTTCAATCAGCGTTACAAAGGTGCCGAACCCTGCCGCTTTCACAGCCTCCATGGTCAAATCCCTGGCTGCCTCATTAAAAGAGGCTGGAACAGTGATCACCACAAACTGATTTTCAAGAAACAGGTCTTCATCTTTAACAGAATGGTTCCAGGCACTTCTGATATGCAGCAGGTATTCCCTGGTGGCGGAAACCGGTGAGATTTTTTCAACACCACTGGAGCCCCAGGGAAGGATTTTTGCCGTCCGGTCAACCCCGGGGTTGCACAGCCAGCTTTTTGCCGAAGACACCAGCCGCGAAGGAATCTTTGAGCCATGATCCCGTGCAAAGCTGCCGGCAAAAAAATCTTCACTTTTTTTCCAGGGATGCTTGAGCACTTCTTTGGAAATGTCATATTCACCTGGGATATACAGAAATGACGGCAGTACCGGAAGTTTTGTCAATTCACCATGACCGGTAAGCTGAGGGATGTGAAAGACCTTTACATATTTCTGTTTTCTGCCGGTATCAGGTGTTGACCGCTCTTTTTGGAACGCAGCCATATCAACATAGGAAACCGCACAATTGGTTGTACCAAGATCAATACCGATCACATATGGTTTTTCTGTTTTCACGATTGTATCTCAATTTCTGCAGGACTGATAACGCTTGAATCCTGAATATCGGACAGCTTTGGAATCTCTTTTTTGCGCGCTTTCCAGCCTCTGTGGCGCAAAATACCCGCAAAAGGCGGCTGGCCTGCAACATTTCCCACAAGCTTGATGGAATCAATGTCAAATCCAGCCTCGATCACGACAGAATCCCCTTCTGCCTTGTCCACAACCGGTACCGGGTCAATATATTTTTCAATTGTTTTTTTACAGTCTTCCTGAATGCTTCTGACGGCCGCCCCAATCTGATCATCAGAATACAAATTCAAATCTTCATTAAAAAAATCCAGCAAGCGCCCATCCCGCTGGAGTACAGACAGACTGTGCAGCAGCAGTCGCCGCTTTCTGTCCTGCTCAATTCTGTGGTCAATGAAATCTTTTTTACCCTCTTGTCTGGCCTGGGTGTCATCACTTTCAGGAGAAAAATCCCTTAAAATGCTGCTCATCGAAAACCGCAATACCAGCCAGATCAGCCATGAAACAATCAAAACACTGACGGTGACAGCCGGAAGCAGCACCTTAAAAAAATATTGATCGCCCAGCTGGGCATATCCTGTCAGCCACTGAATCGTGTTTTCCAGGCTGCCCTGGGGAGCCTGCTGTGAAAAATGATCCAGAAACCAGCCAAGCCCCAGATACACCCCCGACAGGATACTGCCGGCCACCAGTATCCCGGCAGCACTGATGATCCAAAATGATCGTTTCGAATAAATATGTAACACTTCCAATCTTCGCATCCCCCTTTATTCCGGATTTCACTATCACACAGAAACGCAAAAAAGCCATGCTGCAATTTACGCAGCATGGCTCAGATAATAATACAAATACTGCCGATATCAAGCTTAAGGTGTCAAAAGAATCAAATTCAGCTTAGCCCTTACCTGTCTTCTGTCAATCCTGCACCACAATATTGTCCTTGTTGACCTCAAACACCTTTTCTCCGATGCCTTTGACCTTCATAATATCTTCAGGTTTTTGAAACGGCGCAGCCTTGCGATGCTCAATGATTCTGTCGGCAATTGCATCACCGACATATTTCAGCGTTACAAGTTCTTTTTTGGACGCGGTATTGATATTCACTT
>JAABSK010000333.1 GCA_011390435.1 Desulfobacteraceae bacterium
CCAGCAGGTCGAGACGATTGACGAGTTCCGGCGAAAGCCCCTTTTCAATAAGGGCGTATCTGCCTGTTTTTTCGTTGAAAAGCCTGAGTAATCGCATGGGTATCTCGTCATCCACAGCAATGACAAAGTCGGTATTTTTGCAGTCATGGACCCAGGGCACGTGTTTGTCCCCAATTCCCTCAATCCGATGTCCCCCGAATCCATTGTAAAGAAGGGTTGGACATTGAAGCGCTTCTGCCGCTGCCAGGCGTGAGCCGGGGTACTGCTTTTTGAGAAAATAGCCGGCAGCCAAGGTGCCGCCAGATCCGGATGAAGAGATGAAACCAGCGAATCGCCGTTTGCCATTCAGATAAGTGTCCAAAATCTCCATGATGGCACTGCCTGTGACCGTATAGTGCCAAAGCGGATTGCCCAGTTCGTCGAACTGGTTAAAAATCTGTAGGTTTTCACCTGAATTTCTCAGTTCCCAGCACTTGTCGAAGATTTCTTTGACATTGGACTCACATCCGGGGGTAGCAATCACCTGGCCAGCAATCTTATTGAGCCATTCAAATCTTTCCCGTGACATCTCCTCAGGGAGAATGGCAATGGCCTGACAGGCCAGCAGAGCGGAGATATAGGCCCCGCCCCGGCAGTAATTGCCGGTGGAGGGCCAGACCGCCCGGGTTTTCTGGGGATCGAACTGCCCGGTCACCAGGCCGGGGGCCAGGCATCCATAAGTGGCCCCGACCTTGTGGGCACCGGTGGGGAACCAGCGGCCGGCCAGCATTATGATGGGAGCCCGGCACCCGGTCAACTCCGGGGGCAGAATGATATGATTCGGGCTACCGAACAGACCACCGGACTCTTTCTGCTCGTTTTTCCATGTGATCCTGAAAAGATTAGCGGAATGCAGGTCCCACAACCCGATACTTTTAAGCTTGGCTTTTATTAATTCAGGTATTTTTTCCGGATGTTTCATCATGTCGAATGTGGGCAGAGCAATCTGTTTCTTTTTACAGTACTCGATATTCTTTTCCAGTATCCGGGCATCGATGGTCAAGTCAATCATGGCATGTCCTTTTCTATCTGTTCTATGTATATTCCGGGAATCACAGCATACATGGCTGCGGCTGCTATCAGATCCTGTTTGTTTATTTTTTCGTTAGGGACGTGGGCCTGATCAATCTGTCCAGGGCCGAACCCAATACAGGGAATGCCGTGTCTGCCCATAATGGCAACCCCATTTGTGGAAAAGGCCCAGCTTTCGATCTGCGGTTTTTTGTTGAACAGTCCTGTGTAAGCGTTCACGAGGGTTTGGCAGGCGGGATGATTTTCATCAATGGTCCAGGAGGGAAACGCGCACTTCGCCGGGTACACCAGGCCAGTATAGGCGGGATCATCATACCCGTAAATCGTCACCCGGGCATCGGCCGACTGGACAGCCGGCAGCTGTTTGATCTGTTCAACGGCCCCGTCAATGGTTTCACCTGCGGTCAGCCGCCGGTCCAGGGATATCCAGCAGCTGTCTGCTACAGAACAGCGAGAGGGCGCGGTGGAAAATATTTCAGACACTGTCAGGGTACCTTTGCCGAGAAAAGGATCTTCTGCCAGACCTGTTGAAAGCTGTTCAATCTCCCCTAAGATCCGGGCCATTTTGAAAATTGCATTGTCCCCTTTGTCCGGAGTTGATCCATGGGCACTTTTTCCAGGCACGTAGACCCGCATCTCCATGCGTCCTTTCTGACCTCGCCGGATGCTGCCGGACGAGGGTTCCGTGCACACGACAAATTCGGGTCGGATATCTGATTGTTCAATTAAGTATTGCCAGCACAGTCCGTCGCACTCCTCTTCCATGACCGTTCCTGTCACCAGGAGCGTGACACCGGATAACAGGTCCAGATCCTTCATGATTTTTACGGCATAAACCATGGCGGCCATACCGCCGGCCTGATCACTGGATCCCAGTCCATGGATGGCTGTATCCGTTTCATGCCCGATATATGGATCACATGTCCAGTTATCCATAAGGCCCGGGCCCACAGTATCCACATGTGCATCCATGGCAATCAGGTGCTGCCCCGTTCCCGCATATCCCAAAATATTTCCCATGGGATCTATCTCAATGCGGTCAAATCCAATGGCAGCCATTTCCTGACCGATACGCGCAATGATAGCCGCCTCATGCCGGCTCTCGCTGGGAATTTTCACAAGATCCCTGAGAAATCCGCACATGCTCGGCTGACAAGCGTTCGCCCGGGCCAGCACCTTTTTAAAATCAATTTGCATTGGTTTCCTTCTTTATATCAAGGGTCCTGAACCGCTCCAGGCTCCGCTGCCAGTTGGAATGAATGAGGGCATCTGCCCCGGATAGATCCCCGGTTTTTAATGCAGCAATAATGGAAGCGTGTTCCTTGATGGAGCTGTCCCAGTATGCGGTGCCTTCGAAATAGTTAACCTCCAGTCGACGATACCTGATTTTCACCTGCTCCAGCATATCTATGAGGATGTCGTTCTTTGATTGCCGGATAAAAACCCCATGAAAATCGCCATCTGCTTTGGATGCTGCCACCGGATCATTTTTTTCAAAAGCAATTTTCAACGCATCGTTGGCCGCCTCCATCTGCTTGAAATCTGCAAGGGACAGGCGGGGAGAGGCTTCAGACAGTGCAAGTTTCTCGAGGGTCCAGATGACAGGATAAATCATTTCTGGTTCTTTGGGAGGGATAGGGGAAATTCGTGTCCACCGATTGGCCGCCGACTCAATCAACCCCTTGTCTTCAAGCCTGCGCAGCGCTTCTCTGACCGGAGTCCGGCTGACACCTAAATGTTCCGCAAGATCTTTATCGACAATTTTTTCTCCCGGCCGCAGGACCCCATCCATAATCCAGTTCAACAATTTGTTATAAACATCTTCCCGTATGGACTGGCGGCTGATCTGAATTTCTTTTACAGGCAAAGGCATCAGTTGAAAACACTCCTGTCTGTTTAGGTAAACATTTTATAGAATATTGGATGTGATATATCGGATACAATCATATGTCAAGAAAATAAATTTTCAGAAGCTGATATTACAGCTTGAACACAGATATAATCATAGCTCTGGAACTCCAAATACGTCATGCCAGGGCAAATTCATATCGATTCTTTTTTACACCAGTGATCGTGATGAAGCGCATCTCATTCATTATGACGATACGATAAGCTCTCGAATTACTGGCTTGATCAGATTCATTTTCAAAATAGAGGGGGATTCAATCAGGATAGAACGTCAAATTCCTCTCAAAAAGTGACTCAGGCCTAAGCATACTGATTTACAGGCCTGTTTTTACGTATATTTTACAACCCGGACGATCTCTTCGGCCAGCACCTGGGAAGCATCAATGGTGTCAAAGGGCAGATCCC
>JAABSK010000334.1 GCA_011390435.1 Desulfobacteraceae bacterium
TAATCCTGTCAATCCCGGATTGATACGCCACCCGGGCCATGGCAACAGCAATGGCCATGGTGTCAGGCCCGTCATCGATCCCGGGCAGTATATGGCAATGCACATCAATCATACTCTCTCCTTGGGGTCAGGCTTGCGTTATTGTCGTTATTGACGACCGGAGCAACCGAACCGGCACTTTTCTTTTCAATAACGACAATAACGCAAGCCTGACCCCACTATTTTTTCAAAGGCGGCGCTGGTGCGGCCACCTGGGCCGCCAGCAGTGTGAACAGCAATGCATTGGAAGGAATCTGCAGGTTGAAATCACTGACACTGTGCACCAGGATGGCCACCACCCCGCCCATGGCTCCCAGGGTGATCCACCGGGTCTGGCGGCTGGGATGGTGCAGTTTACTGAATCCAGTTTTAAAAAATACAATAATCAGCCACAGTACTACAAGGATAAAAAATAGTCCCAGTTCAGCAGTAAACTGCAGATAGTCGCTGTGGGCTTCATAAAAGCGTATGGCATTTCCCCCGGGCTGAAACTGTGTGAAAACGGTTGCGTAATTTCCCGGTCCTGCGCCGGTCCATGGATATGTTTTTATCATTGCCATGGTGCCGGTCCAGGCAACCGTCCTGCCGGAAAGGGCATCAACTTCAGGTTCGATTATGGTCAATCCCCGACTGGTGATGGATGTGCTGCCCAGAATAAAAAGCAGCAGGCACGCGATCACCCCTGCCCCCAGGACCAGGTATTTACGGGAAAACACAAAGACCGGGTTGAAAAATGCCGTAACAGCCATGAAGACGGCACCTGTAGCCGCTGAAATCCACCCCCCCCTGGAAAGGGTCAAAACCAGGGCCGCCGTCATGATAACGAAACACGCGATCAGCATGATCATTACAGGAACCGTTCGCGACCTGACAAATAACAGGGCGGATCCAAACAAAAGGGCCATCTCCGTCCATCCTGCCATATGGCAGTGGTTGACAAATGTGGCACACAGATTATTACCCTGGAAAAGGGCAAGATTTTTCCACATGGGGAAAAGAAAAAAATGAAAATGAACCAGCAGACCGAAAACACATAAAGCCGTAGTGATACAAACCACAAACCAGGCCAGACGGATCTGTTCATTGCGAAACTTTCCCATCTCCACAAACACAAAAAAACCGGCCATATATGTCAGCAGCGTTACTGCGGCGTTCAAGGAAAGAAACCTGTTCACGGCAAAAACTCCACTGACCGTCACCAGAACCAATAGTGCAGCCAGCGGCTTTAACAGCGGCTGGCTGCCGAAAACCGGCCTGCCGGTAAAAATCTTGCCCACGGCATAACACAAAAAAGCCGACACCATCAGTGTCTGGACAATCGATGCCCGCCAAAAAGGGATACTGCCCTGCCAGAGAATGGAAAATCCCAGTGCCGCGTATATCAGACCGAACGCGCACACGCGGCTCCACTGAAAGGTCAAGGTGATGTCAAGGTATTTGAACATGTTTGGGCCCTTGCTTTTTCCATGGCTGCTTGGGTATGTTTGCCCTGGTGGGACAGGGCCCTGGCAAATTCGTGATAATACCCGCAGTTGTCCGGATCAAGGACCGTTGCCTTCTGAATATTGATTTCCATCTCATCCCAGTTCTTTTCCATTTCAGCAATACGGGATAACAAATAATAGGCCCTGGCATCGGGTTTTTCAGATACCATTTGCAGCAATCCGGCTCTGGCAAGTTCATTCAACCCCAGGGACATGCGTGCCCTGGCAACACATAGGCTTACCACCACCGGGTGTCGTGCAATAATTTTTTGATCCAGGGTCCCGGTAAATTCCAGAAACTGATAGGCTGATTCCCGGCCCGCAAAAATATGGTAGATCCGGTTGAAATGGCTGTCAAAAGAAGAAGATATTGCCAGTGCATTCTTAAATGATGCAAACGCGTTGTCCGCCTGACCGGTTTTCAGAAAAAGGGTACCAAGATGCAGGTAGTGACCGGCATTGTTTTTATACTTTTTGTGCGCCATTGCTTTTTGGTAATACCCGATGGCCAGGGACAAATCATTATCATCCTCTGCCATCCTTGAAAGGGCCAAAAAGGCGTTTCGCCGCTGCCGGCTTTCCGCAACCGCCCGGTTAAGTCCCCTGGCTGCCGCCTGGTGCAGCCGATCAGAATAAAAAGTTTCTGCTTTCAAATCTCCATTGATCACATCAGCCGGAAAAATAAATGCAATCTGTTCCACGACCTCCGACAGGGCCTGGGTCAAATTTTTTTCATAAAGGTACCGTGCGGTCATATAATGCACCGTCAATCCCTCGGGTCTCAGCTGAACAAGGGTTTCATATAATGGCAGTGCATCATGGGGATTGGGCTTTCGGGGAAACAATACAGAAAAATATCTCTCCAGTAAGGCTGTGGTTTCTGCCAGACCCTTGGCCGGATCAACATCATGGGGATTGATATCAGCTGCCGACTTGAAATGCATTCCGGCATTTATCAGGCTCCCATACCTGTCAAGGATATTCACCGTGCTTTTCGCCTGAACAAGAAAGAGTCGCCCAAGAGCATGGTGAATGCGCAGCTGATCCACACGGCAGAAGAACGGACCGATACCGGTGGGCAGAACATTCAGCGCCCTGTTATATCCGCGGTATCCGGCAGCATAGTCTTTGTGCAAAATTGTTTTCCGGTTGGCTCCATGAAAATAATACCGTGAAAGCGTCAGACAGATCAGTACCCACAAAAAAAAGAGGAGGATCAGAACAATCCCTGTGTTTCTCCAGGTTGTAAAAGAACTTCTCATTAATTACAGACAGCCATGCAGGCCTCATATTTTTCCCATTGTCTGCACAGGTGCGGACTGCCGGGTTTTTCAGAATCACAATCCCCGGGCCGCTCATTTTTAGGCGCCCGGCACACACAACCGCCACCCCGCCGGGTATCATCTGAACTCAGCAGCACATCCATCACATCTCTATCCAATGCCCTTTCAGATATCTCAGGTGTGCCCCAGTCTGGAATGGTTGTTGTGTCTGCATGGGCAATATAGGTGCCGATTACCGCAAAAAACAACAACACAACAATCGTAATAATTTCTCTTTTTAAAGATTTCATTTTTTTCTCCAAGATTTGGGGTCAGGCTTGCGTTATTGTCGTTATTTGTGAAACACCTTGTATTTCAAAGATTTGCTGCAATAACGACAATAACGCAAGCCTGACCCCAGCTATTTTTTGGTGCGGAGGGCTGTGATCTGTCTGCTCAAGGTGGAAACTTCCCGGCCAAGATAGGCGGCGACATCCTTGAGGGTATGGCAGGTGTGATCCACCGCTGTCATTGCAAAGGCGGCCCGGGCATGGGTGATGTTTCTGTTTCTGGTCCTGCTGCGGATATTGT
>JAABSK010000335.1 GCA_011390435.1 Desulfobacteraceae bacterium
TGCCCGGTGGACCCGGATCAGATACAGATCATTGCCAGGAAAGAGAGCTGAATATGACGGGCTGTGACGTAAACCGGTTCCGGCGCCATCCTGCTGCAGCACTGCTTATTCTGTGTATTAGCCTCCTGGTGTCAGGCTGCGGGCCCGGGCTTCCCAAAGACCTGAAAAAAAAGGCGGACGCAGTTCCAGATATCATTGAAACCTATGGATCCCGGGTGGACAAAAACAGGGACAGGTATAAGGCGCTTGCAGGATCACCGCAATTCAAGGCGTTTGAAGCTTATGCTTCCCGGGAGGACTGGCCAGGGCATTTCACCAGGGCCGATGCGGATCTGGCCAGGGCAGAAGACCTGTTTGACAAAGAACTTGGCCCGCTGGTCAAACAGAACCGGCCGGAAGATACCCCCCGTGTCAAACAGCAGATGGCGCGTATACAGGAGATCCTTACGGATGCACAAAAGCTGTCAGCGTTGCCTGTACAGCGGTATGCCTTGCTCAAAGAAAGCATGGAAAATACTGAGAGCCTGCAGCAGCAGGCCGCAGCTGATGCAAATGCGGTCAGCCGGATAACGGACCGTCTGCAGACAGACATCCTTGCCAAAACCCTGGCTGATTTTCCGGACCTTGCCCCTGATATCAATGCCCGGTTTGCCCCGGCGGCAGCAATGGCGCAGCAGTCCCGGGCACACCTGAACACCGCTTCCAAAGAATATGATCGTCATACAGCCGGGTCCGGGGCTGACTATGCTGCTTTTGCAGACAGTGTTGCAGCCCTGTCTGCAAATCATGACAGGGCCAAAACCCTTGAGACGCAATTGAAAAAACAAACACAAGAGCTATACACCAGCTACACAAAAATCCTCAAGGACATGAAGGCAGACTATTTTGTGACCGTTAAACGGGAATCCTGGAATGAAAATTCCAACTACTATGATCCCCGGTATGCGGTTTTTGAGCGCCGGGTAAGCCCTGAGACCTATGACACGCTGATCAGGGAGGATCTGGATACCATTGCCGCCATCACCGCCGGGTTCATGGGATCACGGCTGTCCACAAGTGTCAGTGACAGCATTTGGAAAGAACTGGCTGTCAATCCCACGGTACAGTGGCCGGGCAGGGGGCACAATGCCGCATCCTTCTGGGTGGAAGATGCAAAAGAGATCTATTATCACAAATATATTCTGGAAACCAACGGCGAAACAACTGAAACTGACTGGGAACAGGTGGATGAAAATGTGTATTTCGCCAACCTGGAATTTCTGGGCATGGCCATTCTGTCCAAACCCTACGGGGTATTTGAAAAAGACCGGATCACCCAGGCAGCCCCGCCGGGGATGGCCTATGTGGGCAATCCCAGATACGGGGAATGGCAGGAAGACAACAGCGGGGACCGGTTCTGGTCCTGGTATGGGAAGTATGCCTTTTTCTCCTCTCTTTTCTTTTTTCCGCCATCCTATTATTCCTACAATTCCTGGCATGGCTGGAACAATAATTACCGCAACAGACAGCCCTATTTCGGCAAAACATCTAACGGATTCCAGAAATACGGCACATCCGGGACGTTTGTGAAAAAATCACCCACATTTCAGAACACCAACTTTGCAAAAAGCGGCGGTTTCAAATCCCAGACCGCTTCAGTAAGGGGTGCCGGTAGCGGTTTGCGCGGCGGCGGCCCCAAAAGCAAAGGCAAATAAACGGTTTCAAGGAGGAAGCAATGAATGTAGCTGTCACGCTCACCGGTCTGGGGCAGGGAATCATATATGTTTTGGTGGGGATATTGTTTATCTGGCTTGCCAAGCGCCTGGATGACTGGCGGACAAAAGAATTTGATGATGATGAGCACATTGATGACGGCAACCTGGCAGTGGGTCTGCGCCGGACCGGGCTCTATCTGGGGATTGCCATTGCCCTTTCCGGTGCCATGACCGGGGTTTCAAAAGGATTTTTTCTGGATGTGATCCAGCTGCTGATCGACGGGCTGGTGATTACGGGACTGCTGTTTTCAACACGGTTTATCAATGATTTCGTCATGCTGGGCAATATCAGCAATGACCAGGAATGTGTAAAGGTCTTTCATCTGCCGGACGGCCGGAAAATTACCGGCAACACCGCCGTTGGCATGGTCGAGGCAGGCATGTATATTGCCACGGGATTTATCCTCAACGGATCCATCTCCGGGTCAGGCGGTACCTTTTTCCAGGGGATTTTTTCCGCCATTGTCTTTTTTGTACTGGGCCAGCTGGCGCTGCTGGCTTTCGGTCTGTTGTATGAAATGTTGACCCCGTTTAATGTGCGAAATGAAATCAAACGCAATAACCTGGCCGCCGGCATCGGGCTTGGCGGTATTCTCATCGCTTTGGGCATCATCCTCATGGCAAGCATTGCAGGGCCTTTTACCGGCTGGGGCCGGGACCTGATCAGTTTCGGTATATACGCGGTTTACGGCATTGTCATGCTGCTGGTCTTCAGGATTGTCATTGAACGGCTGCTGCTGCCCACCACCAACCTTGCCACGGAGATCACCGAAGACCAGAATACGGCGGCCCTGATTGTTGCCCAAAGTGCCCTAAATGCGGTGGCTGTGATCATTGCCTTTTCCATGTGATGCTGCATGACAAGCTTTAGGCCCAACCCTGCTTCGGTTCTGCTGTGCGCCTGCATGTTTGCCTCCGGGGCCTGCGGCATTATCCTTGAGTATATCCAGGCAAGCCTTGCCTCCATGATCCTTGGCAACTCCTTTGAACAATGGGCCATGGTCATCGGGCTCATGCTCTTCTGGATGGGCATCGGCAGCCTGATCCAGGCCCAGGTCCCCAAAAAAAACCTGATAACCGCCTTTATCGGTATTGAAATCGGCCTGGCCCTTGTTGGCGGATTTTCTCCCACCCTCACCTATATTGCATACGGCTATACCGCCCATTACAGCCTGGTTCTCTATTTTTTCGTCAGTTTCATCGGCATCATGATCGGCCTTGAGATACCTGTGATCATACGGATCAACAACGATTTCAGCAAAGAGCTGTCCACCAATCTGGGAAATATCCTGAGCGCGGATTACCTGGGCAGCCTGGCAGGGTCGTTTGTGTACGTGTTTTTTATATTACGGTTTCTGCCCATCACCGAAGCCGCCTTTCTGACCGCCGGGGTCAATTTTGCTCTGGCTTTGGTCACCTTCATCTATTTCACCCGGAAACATCTGATAAAAAAAGGGGTGTTTCTTCCGGCGGTCATGGTTGTCACCTGCTGCGCAGTGGGTTTTGGATACGCAAACAACAGGGAATGGAACCTGAAAATTGAACAGCCCCTGTATGATGATAAAGTGGTGTTGAGCCGGACCACCCAATACCAGCACATTGTCATCACCC
>JAABSK010000336.1:0-330 GCA_011390435.1 Desulfobacteraceae bacterium
GCCAGAAATATCCATACCGCCCAGGCCATAGGCATCGTATGAATATGCATTGGAAATCTGCCCTGTCCTTTGGGATATTTCACTGTTGATGGTATTTCGTGCAAAAGTGCAGGCTGCATCCACCAGATCCGAGATTGAAGGTAAAGACAACCCAAATGAACCGGTTATTCCCCCGATATCACCCAGGCAATCTTTTAAGCTCTGCATATCCGGAGTTTCCACCATCTGGGAATATACGTCACTGGACATTGTGGTCCATTTTTTTGATGCCTGATCCATGATTTCATTCATGGTCTCGCACACCGGATCACATCCCTCACAATCGGTATC
>JAABSK010000336.1:340-3364 GCA_011390435.1 Desulfobacteraceae bacterium
GGGGCAAGATACAGGGCCACTACACATAGGCACACAATAATTTTTCGCATTTTTAGATATCTCCTGTTTCTTTGATTTTCTTTAAAAAATCATTGGTCCACTGCCGGTTTTCTTTTGAAAATACATGCAGAAAATATTCTCTTCGAGCCAGCAATTTGATCCGACTTATAAAAACCTTGGCTTCCTGTTCTATTTCTTGAAAGTCATTTGTCTGGCAGGCCCTGATAAGTCCTTCGAACAATCCAGGGGATTTTTTGTTCAACTGGGTCAATATAAAAAGAGATTGGCCACAATTAATACTGCTCAACACGCAAAGGATGTCCGAATATTTTTCAGGGGAAAGCAAAATTTCTTCTTTCACATTTTCAAGGCTTTCCGCCAGTTCCTTTACCCACCTGAAGCCTTCCTGCTCTTCTGTAAGAACCCAGTACTCCCTATCTTCAATCTGCTTCAAATATTGAAACAAACCCAAAGGATTGCTGACTTCCTTGATGCTTTTGATCCATACCAAAATGTGATCTGAATCTAAAATGTTTTTACTTTCCGATAACGCCACTGATTCCATGTCAAAAATATCCTATTTTTTATTTTGGTATCTTATTTATTATATCAAAAAAGACTACCAGAAAAAAACCCACAAGCAGTTTTTTAACCCATGGTCGGGCCGGAAGGTTTTTCCCCGAAAAGTTTTTCCTGGGCAATATCCAGGGCGGATTCAACCAACTGGTCTTCTTTGGCAAGTAGGCCCACCTTGGCTGTATATTTCAGCAATCCCTTCAACGCATTGCCTTCCATAACATCTTTGGAAGCATCATTGCCGGCCGATATCACCTCGAATCCTTTTTTGGGAGCCTCAAAATTCTGCAATTTTTCATGAAATTTCTGCAATGACGGCCAGAGGTCAGATGCCACCACATTATCTCTCATCTGACGCATCTGTTCCTGAAAGGTGTTTTTACATTCACCCGGGAGCGTCAAATAATCTCTTTGGTAAGGCGGGGTGTTACCGTTAAGCATGATTGTGTTTGGCATTTCACACACTCCTTTTTTGTTATTCAAAAATTACATCCGAAATCCAGGCTCAGGATCTTCGGAATCTGTATTTGACATATCCATTTTATTGTCAGCAAAGCGCTGGGACAGAGGGATAGGATTGCCGTTATTGTCGTAGATGACAGGTTCGGCACTCCTTATTTGGTCAGGGTCAAAGATGATATAGGAAACGGGTTGTTTTGTACCCTCAAAAGCATTGTCATATTTTATTCCGTCGTAGCCTTTTGCAATCAATCCGTTTTGGACATCCTGTGACGTTTTGAATTCCTCGAATTCTTGATTTGTAAATGGGCCTTCATTTTCTTCAGTTAAATATTCACGCAGCATATCCATATCTGACCAATCACCCAAATCAGACACGATATCATATGGATTTTTCAAAAAAAGGTATGTTTTGTATATTCTCCCATCCTGGTCATTTGTAAATTCTTTGGCAACCTCTTGCTCAGGAGAAAAATGGGTACCTAATTGGTTGTGCCCTTTGGTATCAAAAACATCTATCATTTGCCTTACCGTTGTCCCATGATACATCGGCCCTATATAACCAGCTCCTTTGGCCGCTTCCGCCACTATATCCTCCGCTGTAGCCATATCCCCCTGGTTGACGGCTGCAATATATGCAGCGTCACGGGCAGTCAGGTCACTACTGTCGAAACTCGTTGTGTCTGTCATCTCAAATATCCCTTCAAAAATTACATCACCATCACAGTGTCAGCTTCGGGTTCAGTTTCTTCTGGCTTGGGCTCTTCAGGAGATTCCTGATTGTTGATTTTTTCTTCGATCTCCCGCATACGCTCTTTGAGTTCCAAAATTTCATCTGCTCGATCAAAATCTTTTTTGGCTTCCTGAGCCAATATCTGCAATTCATTTTCTTTTTTCTGGATATCCATTTTCAGATGATCAATTTTTTCATCTTTTAAGGCCAAAAAACTTTCGACCTTTACCGTGGATTTATATTTCAACTCCGGAATCGGGCGCTTGAATTGATCACATACAGCCCAGGTCGTATAGTTTTTCTTGGCTTCTGGATCATATTCTCTATCAACCCTCATAGGAACACCACCGCAAGTTATTTTATCAATATAGTCCGCGCCCTCGGTTTTAAAAACTTTGGCCAGAATGGGCAGCATTTTATCTTTGTCACCATGATAATTTTCTTCATGGCCACGGGATTTTAAATCAACCGTCCAGACAACTGTGTCATCTGTGGCATCCGGCACTTTGTAATAATCTTCCAAGAGCTGCTTATTGGTTTCAACCGCAATTTCCATGAGATTTTTCCGTCTGTTGTTTGACAACCGGTTATCAAAAAAGGCCCTTTGAAGCATCTCCAGATTGGAAAGCTGTTGGTCAACTTCCAATTTTTCTTTCAAAAGGGCATTGTTTGATGTGATTGCGGCTGTTTCAGCATAGGTGGGATCAATTGCCAGATCAAATTCCCGAATGCTTTGATCCCCGGCCATAATCCGATTGAAGGTTTCAGCTTTAACTTTCAACAGATTCCACATAAAAAGATCAAAGGTGTCCTCAGTCGTATAGATGAAGCGTTTAATGCCTTCAAACTGGTTTCCGAACCGTTTGACCCGTCCATCTCTTTGTTCAATATCACTCGGCCGCCATGGTGGATCCACATGATGGACAGCAATAGCCCGATCCTGGACATTGACACCCTCCCCCATTTTCCCTGTGCTGCCGATCATGACCCGGACATCTCCATCTCGGACAGATTTAAATAAAGTCCCTTTGGCCTTGTCTGTTTTAAAACTATGAATAAAGGCGATCTCTTCCGGATCAACACCGGCATTGATCAATCCATGGCGAATCCGATCATACACATTGTATGCCTTTTTGCCTCCGGGGGTGCCCAGGTCACAAAAGATCAGCTGGGTGGCTTTATCTTTTGTGGTTTCGTGATAAATAGATCCGGCATTCTCAATCAACAAATCAATTTTGTCTTGATGGTCCTTTTCT
>JAABSK010000034.1 GCA_011390435.1 Desulfobacteraceae bacterium
GAAACAGCTCTGTATAGCCGTGATAGACAAAAACATCCGTCCCCATTGATTCGCGCAGTTTCCGGGTATTCAGGTGGTTTTTGACGTCGGCAAACCCGAGGCGTGCCGGGATCTTTCGTGCACGGGCACAGGCAGCAAGCAAAACCGCCTTTGCCACACAATAGCCCTGTTTCTGGGCCAGGGTATGACTGGCCTTCATGGCAGCCTCACTTTTCCCGATACTGTAAGGGTTGTAGCGGATTTTGTCGCGTACGGCATAGTACAGGTTTACAGCGGCTTCAACCGGGGTTGGGGCATCCTGGGCATGCTTTCTGGAAAATTCGATAATGGTGGTGTGATCGCTGTCAATAAAATAGGTGGGCCTGAGATATTCTTCCATGTTGTTCACCTGATCCTGTTAGATTCATCATAATATCACGATAACTGTTCTGTCTTTCTATACCATGTTTACTGGCAAACGCCATCAGATTTTTCTGGAACACACCTGTTCCAGAACAGATGAGACACCGCACCCGGAAAAAAACCGCAGAAGATTCAATTTCAGCATGGACAGGCAGTCACGTGATCCCTGGCATGGTTTATGCTCATATTCTTGCTGATGCGGGTGTTCACAAGGACAAAAAAAGGAGATACATGAAAAAACCCCATGGACGGCAGACAAAGAAAAAAGTGGGCCGGATTTTAGCGGAACACCACCGGAAAATCGCCATGCGCCAGCTGGAACAGATCCCGGACGCACAACTGGTGGGACACCTGTTTACGTATCTCTACCACATGGACCCAAAAATCAAATTCCGGAGCATCACAGCCATGGGATGTTTAGTGGCCAGGATGGCAGAACACAAGATGGAAAGCGCACGGAATGTCCTTCGACGGATCATATGGAACCTGAACGATGAATCCGGCGGTATTGGATGGGGATCTGCCGAAGCCATGGGTGAAATCCTCTCTTTGAACCCGTCTCTGGCAGATGAATTCAGCTCGATTTTGCTTTCATACCTTGACCCCCGTGCGAATTTCATTGAACATGAAGGCCTTCAGCAGGGAATTTTATGGGGCATTGGAACCCTTGCAGGTCAATTTCCAGATCGATTAACTCCTGAAACCAGAACCCTGCTGTATGGTTATCTCAGATCTGTTGATCCAATCAAACGCGGCTATGCTGTCCGGGCACTGATTCAGGCAGCTGCTTTTGACTGCCGCCTGGTGCCGGAAGCGATCTTCACCGATCAGGAGCAGATTGAGATTTTCACAGGATGGCATTTTGTATCCACCCGGATCTCGGACATGGCCCTGGCCTGTGAATCCGCTGAAAAAACCGTCTGATCTCACAATGGCATACATATTGAATTATTCTTTTTACCGGCAGAACTTTTTTTATTGACCCAGCAGACAGGTGATGGAACCATGCTTGACAAAAAATGTGACCTGAACATTGCCCAGACCATTGACCTTGCAAAGGAAATGATCCGGCTGGCGCAGTCAGGATATGAAGAACAGGAAGATTCAGGATGCGGAATCCTTTACGGTGTATTACTGGATTCCGGATACCGGATTCTGGATCTTGCCCGAAAAGAGCGGCAGGCACATATCCAGAAAGGCTGGTGGCAGGACTCGATCCCAACCGGAGAACCCTGATGAACATCCCTGTGGTGGATATCAGTGCCTGCATCCGGTGCGAGATCTGTGTTGAGCTTGCCCCCCAGGCCTTTGGAATGAATGATGCCGGATTTGTCGAAGTCTTCCCGCTGGATGATTATTCCGATGAACAGATTCATGAAGCGGTGAAGAACTGCCCCAAAGATTGTATCGTCTGGGAAAATACAGCTGACACTGATTCTGGATCACCAGAACACTGATCTGATATTTTTTAAAAAATTTTCCGAAAAACCATTGCGTCTGATACATAAATGTGTCATTTACCGGGTCAGCATGTTTATTTGATCTTGATTTTTAACAGGTATCTGCCATGACCGACTTGACCCGTACCATCCTTGACCACGACAACCTGAATCTCATCCTTGACAACCTGAAACTGGGCATCATTGCCCACACACCGGAAAGAATCATAACGGTTTTCAACAAGGAAGCTGAACGCATTACCGGATATTTAAAAGCGGAAGCATTGGGAAAGGACTGCCACAGCGTTTTTCAGGCACCATTCTGTGGTGGGAAATGCAGCTTTTGTGATGGCGCGCCCCCATTGACTACACGGGAAAAAGAGTACCCCCTCAGCATCATCACCAAAGACGGAGAAACCCGTCAGCTGGAGATGGCGGTATCTGCCATCATTGACAAAAATCATGTGTTCAAAGGGGTTCTGGCGTCATTCAAAGATGTTACAGACACCTTTAACCTGTCTTTAAAAGCTGAAAATCTGTCCAGTTTTGCCGGCATCATCGGAAAGGACAAGGCCATGCAGGATATTTTCAGGCAGATCAAGGATGTTGCACTGTATCATTATCCTGTGCATGTGTCCGGTGACACCGGAACCGGAAAAGAACGGGTGGCCTGCGCCATCCACGATATCAGCTCCTATGGCAACGGCACTTTTGTGCCGGTCAACTGCGGCGCCATTCCTGAAGGCATTGTGGAAAGTGAGCTGTTCGGCCATGTCAAAGGCGCGTTTTCCGGAGCGATCAAAGAGCGCAAAGGCCGTTTTGAACTGGCCCATAACGGCACGCTCTTTTTGGATGAAATTGCCGAGCTTCCATTGAACACCCAGGTCAAGCTGCTGCGGTTTCTTCAGGAAGGCACATTTGAAAAAGTCGGAGGGGAAAAAAAAGTGTCGGTCAATGTCCGGATCATTTCCGCCACAAACAAAAACCTGAAAGAAGAGGTGAAAAGCGGCCGGTTCAGAGAAGACCTGTTTTACCGGCTCAATGTCATTCCCATTCACCTGCCGCCGCTGAAAGACCGAAGAGGGGACATCCCGCTTCTGGCCGGCCATTTTCTCAAGGAAGCGGAAAAGGAAAACCAGACAAAAGTCCCAAAGCTGGCCCAGCAGAGTCTTGAGGCGTTGATGGATTATCACTGGCCCGGAAACGTCCGGGAGTTGAAAAATGTCATCCAGTTCTCTGTTGTCCGGGCCAGGGGCAAAAAAATCATGTTATCTGATCTGCCGGCCGAGATTACACAGAATCGACAGCGATCCGCAGATGTTTATCCTGAAAACCCGGCAACTTCTGCTCTGCAGACCAGGGGAAAACTGGATCATGACGCGGTAAGAGCCGCCATCGCCAAAACCGGAGGAAATAAATCCAAGGCTGCCAGGGTTCTCGGTGTCGGCCGGGCAACTCTGTACCGGTTTTTGTCCCAGAATGAAGAGGTCAGGGCATTTGCCGATCAGTTCTGATCCCCAGATGCCCTGAAGCAATGTCAGGCCACTGAAATTTCCAGTCGATTCCCGGCCTCGTCCAGCCGAAACACAATCGTGCCTTCGGTTGCCAGATCTCCTTTGAGCAGCATCATGGACAGGGGGTTTTCCACCTCCTGCTGAATCACCCGTTTCAACGGCCGTGCCCCGAACACCGGATCATAGCCTTTTTGGGCGATATAGGCCAGCGCCTTTTCATCCATATCCAGTGCATATCTGTTTGCTTTCAGCCGTTGATTCAGCTTTTCAATCTGCATACCGGCAATCTGGGCGATGTTTTCCGCTGTCAAAGCATGAAAGGTGATGATTTCATCAATCCGGTTGAGAAATTCCGGCCGGAAAATCTCCTTGAGGGCATTGGCAATACCATCTTGAACTTCTGGACTGTCCATGCCGCTGATCCCCGCTTTTTGGAGCAGTCGCGACCCCACATTGGATGTCATGATGATAATGGTATTTCTGAAATCAACTGTCCGCCCATGGCCATCGGTCATCCTGCCGTCATCCAGCACCTGCAGCAGCACGTTGAACACATCGGAATGGGCTTTTTCGATCTCGTCAAACAGCAGAACAGAATAGGGCCTGCGCCGGACCGCTTCAGTCAGGAACCCGCCTTCATCATACCCCACATAACCGGGAGGTGCCCCAATCAGACGGGCCACAGAATGTTTTTCCATATATTCGGACATATCCACCCGGACCATGTTTTCTTCAGAATCAAACATAAATTCCGCCAGGGATTTGGCCAGTTCTGTTTTGCCGACACCGGTCGGCCCCATGAAAATAAAGGTGCCGATGGGCCGGTCTTCCGGGGCAAGTCCTGATCGGGCCCTTCGAACAGCATTGGACACCGCATCAATGGCCTGCAGCTGGCCCACCACCCGCTTTTGAAGATGGGATTCCATTCTGATCAGCTTCTCTTTTTCCCCTTCAAGCATTTTCGACACTGGAATGCCGGTCCAGGAAGAGACCACTTCTGCCACATCCGATTCTTCCACATCTTCCTTGAGCATCCGTTTATCTTTCTGCAGATCATCCAGTGCCTTTTTTTTCTTTTCAAGATCCTGCCAGAGCTGCGCCAGCGTCCCATAACGGATCTGGGCCACTTTTTCCAGATCCCCATTACGCTCTGCCACATGGGCCTGGGTCTGGTATCGGTCAATCTCTTCCCGGATTGTCCCGATCTCCTGGATAATCAATTTCTCATTGTCCCAGTGCAGCTTCAGCGGCCTGACCTCTTCGTTCATGGCAGCGATATCTTTTTCAAGTTTTTCAAGCCGTTCTTTTGAAGCCCGGTCCTTTTCCTTGAGCAGCGCCTGGCGCTCGATCTGGGCCTGGGTAATTTTCCGGGTAACCTCGTCAATAATCCTGGGCATGGAATCGATCTCGATTCTCAGGCGGGACGCACACTCATCGATCAGATCCACTGCCTTGTCCGGCAGGAACCGGTCCGTGATATACCGATTGGAAAGAGTTGCGGCTGCCACAAGTGCAGAGTCCTTGATGCGGATGCCGTGATGGACTTCATATTTTTCCTTGAGGCCTCTTAATATAGAAATGGTGTCTTCCACCGTGGGTTCTTTGGCCATCACCGGCTGAAACCGCCGTTCAAGTGCTGCATCCTTTTCAATGTATTTGCGGTATTCATTCAGGGTTGTGGCCCCCACACACCGCAGCGTTCCTCTGGCAAGAGCCGGCTTGAGCATGTTTGACGCATCCACAGACCCTTCTGCCGCACCTGCACCCACCACAGTGTGCAACTCATCGATAAACAGCACAATTTCGCCTTCTGCCGCTTCCACCTCTTTGAGGACTGCTTTCAGCCGCTCCTCAAATTCTCCCCTGAATTTCGCCCCTGCCAGCAGCGACCCGATATCCAGCGCAATCACCCGGCGGTTTTTCAGCGAATCTGACACATCTCCCTCCACAATCCGTTGCGCCAGACCTTCAACAATGGCGGTCTTTCCAACACCCGGCTCTCCGATAAGTACCGGGTTGTTTTTCCGTCTCCGGGACAGTACCTGGACAATCCTGCGGATCTCTTCATCCCGTCCGATCACCGGGTCAAGCTTTCCTTCCCGCGCAAGGGCGGTGAGATCCCTGCCGAATTTTTCCAGGGCCTGATACTTTTCTTCGGGATTCTGGTCGGTTACAGACTGGTTGCCGCGGATATCCTTGAGAACGGATAAAATGGCATCCCGGCTCACTCCGTGACGATTCAAAATCGCTGCTGCCTCTGATTTCACCGATGCAAGCGCCAGAAGGAGATGTTCCAGACTGACATACTGGTCCTTCATCTTTTCCGCTTCAGCAAAGGCCTGATCCAGAACCGCATTGGCATCCTTTGACAGATAGATACTGGCAGATCCCGCCAGTGTGGCCATGCGGCCCAGGCCTGACTGGATATCACTTTTGATATTTTCCGGTCGTACACCGATCTTGTTGAATATGGATGTGGCAATCCCCTGACGGTCATCCAGCATGGCCTTTAACAGATGAAGTCCTTCAATGGCTGAATGATGTGAGGTCTGTGCCAGATCATGGGCTGACTGCAACAGTTCCTGGGATTTAACCGTTAGTTTATCAAGTTTCATAATCCTCCATTCATTATTTTTTTGGATTTATGACTTAAAGTAATATAACCTGCCGGCATGTCAAGATGCCGGAAAAAAATTAATTTCATCAAAACGTGGCACGGCAGCTCATTGACATATCCCACGATGTGGTATATATTTTTTGGATATCATGATCTTCTAAAAATAAAGGTTACCAGCACAAAAAACAACAATGGAAAGCACCACATTTAAAGATATCCGTGCCCGCCTGGATAAAACACAAAAACAGCTGTCACAGCTGCTGGGCATCTCTATCAAAGCGGTTCACAGCTATGAACAGGGCTGGCGCAAGATTCCCCACCATGTTGAGCGCCAGCTGCTGTTCCTGTATTCCCGAACCTTTTTAACCGAAAATCAGGCCCGAATCATGTGCTGGGATTTTCTGGACTGCCCTGAGGCCAGACAGAAAAACTGCCCGGCCCGGGAATTCAATGCAGGCGATCTTTGCTGGTTTATCAACGGAACCCAGTGCAGCGGCAAAATCCATGATACCTGGCAGGAAAAAATGGCAGACTGCCGAACCTGCAAAGTGTTCAACCAGTTCTTCACTTCAGATACATAAAAGGGAGGCATTCCAATGGCAATGGAAAACAAATATCCCAACACCCTGTGCCAGGGCGGGAAAGAAACAGGTTCTCTCCAGCGCAGTCAACTGCCCGATGCCATCAAAGTGGTGCTTGAATCGATGAATGACAACCGGTGTTTTGCCCACATCGGGGATGAACCCATCCATTTTTCAACCTCTGTCAAAGAAATGATCGATAAATTCAGGGAGATCCTGTTTCCCGGATATTTCTCCCGGGAGAAGCTGGACAGTGCCAACCTGGTGTACAGTCTGGGACAGGGAATTTCACAGCTCTATGAAATTTTATCCCAGCAGATCATCCATGTCCTGCGCCACGACTGCCTGCGCTACGGACAGACCTGTTCTGAATGTGAGTCCAGTGGAAACCAGGTGGCACTGGATGTTATCAAGAGCATCCCTGCGCTGCGGGTTTCCCTGGCTGAAGATATCAAAGGGGCCTATGACGGTGATCCTGCCGCCAAAAGCCATGACGAGATCATCTTTTCCTATCCTGGTCTTTATGCCATCACTGTATACCGGATTGCCCACATCCTGTACCGCCTTCATGTACCGCAGCTGCCCAGAATCATGTCCGAGCATGCCCACAGCCTCACCGGCATCGATATTCATCCGGGTGCAACCATTGGAGAACGCTTTGTCATCGATCACGGCACCGGTGTTGTCATCGGAGAGACCAGTGTGATCGGCAGCAATGTCCGGATCTACCAGAACGTCACCATCGGCGCCCTGTCCCTGCCGCCCAATGCCGGAAAAAAACTGCGGGGAGCCAAGCGCCACCCCACGATTGAAGATGATGTGATCGTCTATTCCGGCGCCACGATCCTGGGCGGTGAGACCATGATCGGTGCCCGCTCTGTGGTGGGTGGCAACGTGTGGCTGACCCGGTCTATCCCTCCGGACACAAAGGTGTTTATTGATTCTCCCCACTTGATATACAAATATGAAGAAGCAGATGAAATGGAGGCCAGCCGTGAATACCATGTCTGATATCACCCAAACCTGTGGCAACACCCCCCTGGTATTGATCAGAAATGCCAGCCAGGCCACCCAGGCCAATATCTTCGGCAAACTTGAATTTTTCAACCCGGCCTCCAGTGTCAAAGACCGCATCGGACTTGCCATGATTGAAGATGCCCTGAAGACAGGCATCATTGACACCGGGTCCACCATTGTGGAACCCACCAGCGGCAACACCGGCATTGCTCTGGCATTTGTGGCAAGAGTCAAGGGGCTCAAACTGATCCTCACCATGCCCGAAACCATGAGTCTTGAACGCCGGCAGCTGCTCAAACATCTGGGAGCGACCCTGGTGCTCACCCCGGGAAGCAAGGGAATGAAAGGGGCCATTGAAGCGGCAAAAGATATCGTGGCCACGACAACCGGCGCGTTTATGCCGGACCAGTTTTCCAACCCGGCCAACCCTGAAATTCACCGTCAGACCACTGCCCTTGAGATCTGGAACGATACCGGCGGCCGTGTTGACTTTTTCGTGGCTGGCGTGGGCACCGGCGGCACCATTACCGGAGTCAGCGAAGTCCTGAAACAAAAAAAGCCCGGCGTCCGGTCTATTGCGGTTGAACCGGCAGATTCTCCGGTGATTTCAGGCGGAAGTCCCGGGCCTCATAAAATCCAGGGGATTGGTGCAGGGTTTATTCCGGCCAATTTAAATGTCAACATCCTGGATGAGATCATCACTGTCCAAAATGATGCGGCCATTCAGGGGGCAAAAGATCTGGCAAAAGAGGAAGGGATCCTGTGCGGCATTTCATCGGGTGCTGCCTTTCATGCGGCAAAAATCATTGCAGGCCGTCCGGAAAACAGCGGCAAGACAATTGTTTTCATTGTCTGTGACACCGGAGAGCGATATCTGAGCACCGATCTATTCCAGGATTGACTTTTATGGCAACCTGCTGTAAAAAAACTCATTATTCAAGGTTACCATGGCCAACGGAATACGGTGAAACTCCGTAACGGTCCCGCCGCTGTAACCGGAAACATCTGTGTTATGCTGCGCCACTGTGAAAACGGGAAGGTGATAACAACAGGTTTAATGCCGGAAGTCAGAAGACGAGCCTGGAAACCAATTGTGTGAAACCTGATGGTAAAGGGTTTTGTAAGAGACTTGCTCTTGCAGAACCCTTTTTGATTTTCTGCAGGGGCGTAAAATAGCGAGGAAACTATGCTGACACAGATTGAACATGCCCGCCAGGGTACCATCACCCGGCAAATGCAGGCAATTGCCCGCAACGAAGGGCTGCCTGAATCCTTTATTGTTGACCATGTGGCCAGCGGCCAGATCGTCATCCCCTGCAATCCTGCCCGCCCGAACCAGAATGTCGTGGGTATCGGAACCGGGCTGCGCACAAAAGTCAATGCCTCTATCGGTACCTCCTCTGATATCTGCGATATCAACCTTGAAGTTGAAAAAGCGATTGCCGCCCAGCAGGAAGGGGCAGACACCCTGATGGAATTATCTGCAGACGGAGATCTGGATGCCATTCGGCGGGCCGTGCTGGCCAACACCGACCTTGGCGTGGGCAATGTCCCGTTATACCAGGCTTTCAAGGAAACCATCCGCAAATACCGGAATCCCGCAAAACTGGACCCGGAATACCTGTTCGACCTGATCGAACAGCAACTGGCTGACGGGCTGAGTTTTATGGCCATTCACTGCGGCATTAATCAATACACCATTGAACGGCTCAGAAAACAGGGATTCCGGTATGGCGGACTGGCCTCCAAAGGCGGCACCTATATGGTGGCCTGGATGGATATCAATCAAAAAGAAAATCCATTATATGAACAGTTTGACCGGGTGTGCGGGCTCATGAAAAAATATGATGCGGTCCTGTCCCTTGGCAACGGCATCCGCGCAGGCGCCATTCACGACAGCCATGACCGGGCCCAGATGGCGGAAATGATCATCAATTGCGAACTGGCAGAAATCGGACGCGCCATGGGATGCCAGATGATGGTGGAAGGCCCGGGCCATGTTCCCCTGGATGAGATCGAGGGCAACATCATGCTGGAAAAACGGATGTCTGGAAACGCTCCCTACTATGTTCTGGGACCGATTCCCTGTGACACCGGGGCGGGGTATGACCACATCACCGCAGCCATTGGCGCAGCCAGTTCAGCACGGTTTGGTGCTGATTTGATCTGCTATATCACACCGGCAGAACACCTTGCCCTTCCCACTGTCCAGGATGTCAGAGAAGGGGTCCGGGCCACACGTCTTGCCGCACGCATCGGCGATATTTCAAAATATCCCCATCGCAGAGAAAATGAAAAGCAGGCAGCTTTGGCCAGGCGGGATATGCGCTGGGAAGATCTTGAACAATACCTGCTTTTCCCGGACATTGCCCGGCAGATCAAAAACAGCCGATCCCCTTCCCATAAAAGCACCTGCAGTATGTGCGGCGATTTTTGCGCCATGAAAAAGGGAATGGAGATTTTTGAACAGGACATTACAGATAAAAGGTGATTTATGCGATTATTCGACCGGATTCTTTTAGCGATTGATCCGTGCCTTGATGAAGCAGCGTTTCAGGATGCCAGGCACAGACTGGCCAACCAGGCAAGACCCGCCGGAAGCCTGGGCATTCTTGAAGACACAGCAGCCCGGCTGGCTGCCATCAAAGGCACCCTTGACGTTCAGTTGAAAAACAAACAGATTGTTACCTGTGCCGGAGACCACGGGGTTGTGGAAGAGGGGGTCAGTCTTTTCCCGGCAGATGTCACGCCTCAAATGGTGTACAATTTTGCTGCCCAGGGAGCGTCGGTCAACGTTATCGGCCGCCATGCCGGTGCCACTGTAAAAGCGGCAGATATCGGCGTCAACCATGATTTTGATCCTGCCCTGCCCATCTTTCACAAAAAAGTACGATATGGCACTGCCAATTTCACAAAAGCGCCTGCCATGAGCCGTGACGAAGCCATCTGTGCCATTGAAGCCGGCATTGAAATCATTAATGAACTGGATGATCAGCAGGCAGTTGATCTTCTGGGGACCGGCGATATGGGAATCGGCAACACCACGCCATCATCCGCCATTATAGCGGTGTTTTCGGGCATTGCCGTGGAACAGCTCACCGGACGGGGGACCGGCATTGACGACCAGATGCTGGCCCAAAAGATTGCCGTGATTAAAAAAGGGCTGAGCCTGCATCGCCCTGATCCTGAAGACCCCATTGATGTATTGTCCAAGGTGGGCGGCCTGGAAATCGGCGCACTTGCCGGGCTGGTGCTGGGAGCTGCAGCCAGAAAGATTCCGGTTCTCTGCGATGGACTGATCTCCACAGCCGGAGCCCTGATCGCCTGCAAGCTGGCCCCGGCTGCAAAACAATACCTGTTTGCCAGCCATACTTCGGTGGAAATCGGACACCGCTTCATGCACCAGCAGATGGGTCTTGTGCCGTTGATTGACTTGAAATTCAGGCTGGGAGAAGGCACCGGTGCTGCCGTGTGCATGGAGCTGCTGGACCTGTCCACCCGGATTCTGGCAGACATTAAAACCTTTGATGAAGTCGGGATCCAGAACGCTGCCCCGTAATTTTTGTATCACTGCACCATGGCTGGAATCTGTACCATGGTGCAGTTTCTTTTTAAAACTAGGGGTTTTTACTGATTGTTTTTTTGGGTTAAAAAAGATAACTTGGTTCAACCGTAAAAACCGACATATTGATCCGATACAGAGGTTGACCTGCAAAAACCCTTTTATGGACAACAGCCCGGATGGATAAACAGTTATTAATTGTTGATGATGAACCCCGCCTGATCACCTCTTTCAAAGTGATTCTGGAAAGCCGGGGATTTTGTGTCCAGACAGCATCCAGAGGGAAAGCTGCTATTGACGCATATAAAAAACAGCCGGCAAAGGTGGTGATCTCAGATATTCAGATGCCTGAAATGGACGGCATCCAGCTCATGCACGCCCTCAAACAGCTGGATCCCTGTGTTCAGATCATCCTCCTGACCGGATACACCAGTGTCGAAAATGCGGCCCAGGCGCTGAAACAGAACAATGCCTTTGATTACATTGCAAAGCCGGTCAAAAGCATGGACAATCTGTGCACTCTTATTGAACGCGCTCAGAAGAAGTATGACCTTGAACAGAAATTTCTCCGCCAGAAGCAAAAAAATGAAAAAGGATTTGCCATCTTCAAAAGCATTTTTGATTCAATGGAAGCGGTTGTCTATGTTTCAGATATACAGACCCATGAATTGATTTATACCAATAAAAAATTCAACGAACGCTTTCATAACGGAACACCTGTTCCACCCGGCACAAAATGCTGGCAGGTGATCCAGAAAGACAAAACCGCACCGTGCGATTTTTGCACCAACAGATTGCTGGTTCACCCGGATGGCTCTCCTGCAGCCCCCTATGAATGGGAATTTCAAAACACAAAAACCGGCCGCTGGTACAATATCGTAGACAAAGCCATTGAATGGTATGACAAGCGGATCGTCCGCCTGGAAACCGCTTTTGACATCACAGAAAAAAAAGAGCATGAAAAACTGTTCCGGGAATTTGAAAAGGCCATTGAAACTGCCAAAAAACTGGAAAGTATCACCACGCTGGCAGGAGGTGTGGCCCATGATTTCAACAATACCCTGTCCACAATTATCGGCAACATCAATCTGGCTCAACTCAGCTGCAGAGACGGTGAAACCCTGAAATACCTTAAAAATGCTGAAGCCGGCGTAATGCAGGCCAAAGATGTATCTGCCCAGCTGATATGGTTTGCCAAAGGCGGTGGGCCTGTCAAAACCCGAATTGATCTCAAGGCCCTGATTTACCAGCTGCTTACCCGTTACGAACGCGAGGGGAACATCACCTTCAGCCTGGACAGTGATCCATTGCCTGACACGTTTTATGCAGATCCCGGTCAGTTAAAGGTCGCCTTTGGAAATATCCTGCAAAACGCTGTGGATGCCATGGATGGCCAGGGCCATATCAGTGTTGGCATCCGCTATGAAGCCTCTAATGTCAAACATTCCCAGATCCATGTGTTTATTACTGATACCGGCTGCGGCATCCCTTCGGAACACCAGGACATGATCTTTAACCCCTATTTCACCAGCAAACCCATGGACAGCCGGAAAAGCACCGGACTGGGCCTCAGCATTGCCTGGTCCAACATCGCACGCCACGGCGGAACCATCCATGTTCAATCCAGCAGACACACCGGCACAACTCTCCAGATCTGCCTGCCGGTCTTCAATGAAAACCATGCCGAGCCGACCGCAGGTCCCAGGCTGGAACCCGCTGTAAAAACCGATGGTCACAAATCCCTGGCCAAAGTATTGATCATGGATGATGATGAACTGATCCTGGATGTCATCTCCCAGCTGTTGAACCGCCTGGGGTATGACACCGTTGTGGCGTTGAATTCACACCAGGCCGTCAATATCTGCACAACAGCGAAAAATGCAGGGAAAAATATTGAGCTGGCCCTGCTGGATTATGATATCCAAAACGGCCCTGGTGGTTTTTTCACCATGACCAAGCTGAAAAAAATTGATCCGCAGATCAAAGGCCTTCTCATTACCGGCCACTCAGATGACCATGACATCCAGGGATACCGGCATCATGGATTTTCCGATGTCATCAAAAAACCTTTTTCAATTAAGCAGCTCAACCAGAAGATCAAAACCCTTTTTTAACCTGTCATTCTTCAACACATCGGCCATCTTGAACCTTGATGATCCGGGTGGCATAATCAGCCATTTCCGGGTTATGGGTCACCATGATGATGGTATGGCCTTCCGCGTTCAACCCCTGCAAAAGCGCCATGATTTCCTGCGCAGTTCCGGAATCCAGATTTCCAGTGGGCTCATCTGCCAGAATCACCGGCGGTCTGTTGACAATGGCACGGGCGATAGCCACCCGCTCCTGCTCTCCGCCGGAAAGCTGGTCCGGAAGGCGGAGGGCCCGGGTCTTCAGTCCCACCCGATCGATCACCGCCATTGCCATCTGGTTTTGATCTTTTTTGCTCCGGCCGGTCACTGCCATGGGCAATTTGACATTTTCCAGTACGGTAAGATAGGGAATCAATTGAAAAGACTGGAAGATGAATCCAATGTATTCACTGCGGAAATCCGCCCGCTGTTCTGAATTCAAGGCATACAGATCCATACTGTCCACCAGAACCGTTCCGGAAGACGGGCGGTTAAGAGCGCCCAGAATGGACAGCAACGTGCTTTTGCCACTGCCGGACTGTCCCATGATGGCGACAAACTCTTTGTCATCAATATAAAAATCCATCTGCTGAATCGCTTCAACACAGGCATCTCCACTCTGATATCTCTTTTTCAAGTCATGAATTTCAATAAAATGATTTACCAGTGTCATTTGATTCCCTCTTTTTTAAAGTGCGCGCAAGGCCTGACTGGGGTCCATGCTGCTGGCCTTGAATGCCGGATACAGACTTGCCAGAAGACTTAAGGCCACTGACATGAGAATGGAAATCATGCCAAGATTCACATTGATTCCGGCATAGAGCCCGTTTTTCATCACCACGGGAATCATCGCCCAGGCCAGTATATTGCCAAGGGCAAATCCCAGAAGCCCGCCTGCAACCCCCAGAATCAGGGCTTCCAGCAGAATGATCTGCATCACATGACCCCGTCTGAACCCGATGGCCCTGAAAATACCGATCTCCCGCGTTCGCTCATTTACAGATCCCATCATGGTCACCAGCACCAGTAAAGATCCGACAAACACCACGATGACAGATACGCCCAGACTGAAAGACCTGAACAGGTCAATGGACTGCATTTTGGACATGACCGCCTGCTTCATGGCGGTTACAGATGCGTCCGGGAATTTTTCTGCAATCTGAAGGGTCATCTCGGATATCGGGCAGCCATGGCAGTAAGCTGAGATTTCCACCATGGAAAGCCTGCCCTCTTTTTTCAGCAGCACCTGGGCTGCCTGAAGACCAGCGATGATGGCATTGTCTTCAGGCCCGCCAGTGGGACTTAATACAGTGGACACGGTGAACAAAGTGCCTGAAACTGAAATGGTGTCGCCTGCTCCTAACCCCAGGACAGATGCAACCCTTGATCCCAGCATGATTTCGCTGTCTGTTTCCGGAAAGCTGCCATGGGTTTTATGCCACCAGGTTTTCAAGGCCAGCTCAGCTTCAAACTCAACCCCCATCAGCAGAATGGTTTGATCCTTCACCTGAACCGGGCCCAGTACTTTTGGCGCAACAATGGCAAGGTTTTGATGATTTTTAATGGTGTAAATATTATCCAGATCTGCCTGATCAAACTCCTTGATCCGGTAATTGACCCCGCCCACATCAATCCCGCCGTAATTCAGAGAAAGATTCTGGGTTTTGGGCACCATGACAATATTGGCCCCGAACTGATTCAGACTGGCCTCAATATCAGCGGTCATGCTCTCGGTAATGGACAACAGCGTGACCACCGTTGAAATACCGATGACAAGGCCCAGCACCAGAAAAAGCATTTTGCCTTTTCGACGCCGGATATTGCCCAGGCAGATATCATGGAGTTTCACGGTGTCACCTCCTCATTTTCCATCAGCTGATGGTGCTGGCGATGGTCCACCTGGTTGAGCAGGACCACCTTGATACGGTTTTGATCAAATACAGCATTTATTTTGTCTATTGCCGGTGTTCTCCGGTCATAGGTGACAATCAGCCGCCGGGCATCGCCAATACCGGTTTTCACATTTTTAACACCCGCTACCTGCTCAATTGCCGAGACAACAGTCTCTGGCCACGCTGAACCAGTGGCCTGTCTGAAAATGGCATCATCCAGGTGCCGGGTGGTCCAGTAGGCAGCCACCTGGGGAAAGATTGCAGCACTGAGACCTGTAATGATCACGATTGATACGGCAGCTGCAATGCTCGCAAAACTCATTCCCCGTTTTTTGATACCAAGGACTTTTTCCCTTTTATCCCTGTATTTTTCAGGATCATAGGTCATATCCATTCCCTGTTTTTCATTTATATTTGCAATACCAGGCATTTTCATTGATATCTGCCATGGAAATAACCAGATTTTCCCCCTGAATCTCCCGTTTTAACGGTGCAGGATTGCATCCACCCTTCACATCGTTGATCCGGCCTGTGGCAAAACGCATGCCGCAGTTGCTGCAGATCATGACAGGTCCGTCCTGAACATATCCTTTCCCGGACCTGTAGCAGACATCACAGGCATCAATGGCCGCCCGGATGACTCCGTCAGAACTTTGCACCACAAAGAATTTGACCATGATGCCGTCTGCAGACCGGGTTTGAAAATAATGAGCCCTGCCGTCACTGACAGATTTGACAGGAATCAGCAGCTGATCTTTCTGGGAGGTGAGTGTTTTAAATTTGCCGCCCCAGAATGCGTCTGAAACGGAAATTGCAGCCAGCCATACCAGCATCACAACAGACACCATCACCGCTGCATGGCGCCACAGGTTGCGTATTTTATTCATTGTTTTTTTATCCTGTTGGTTAAAGATCTTCGGCCATGTGCAGGTTCCTGTGGAACGATACCGCAGAAACCTGCCATACAAGAAATATTACAAAGACCATGCCAGCCTGTATCCGGCAGATAAAAACTTATCATAACCAATTGAATTTAAACGCAACAACATCAATAAGAAAGGCTGGGGAATGATATGCACCATGGGTTTTGTGCAGACTATTCTACAGGCGGGTATTGAATACTCTACAGCCCGTATTTTTCCAGGCGGTAGAGCAGCACATGGCGGGGAATTTTCAGAAGCCTTGCTGCCTGGGACTGGTTTTGCCCGGCCTTTTCAAGGGCCTTGATGATATAGGCTTTTTCAACCGATTCCAGGGCAATACCCTCGTCAGGAATCACTGGCACCAGCTCCGGGGTGAATGAATCCTGCACCAGGATGGACAGATCTTCTGCAGTGATCTGGTTTTGCTTTCTTAAAATCACACAGCGCTCAACAATGTTCTGAATTTCCCGGATATTGCCTGGCCAGTGATAGGTCTTTAATCTTTCCAGGGCCTGGGGTGAAAACTGTACATCCCTGGGGGCATTCATTTTTTTGAGAAAATGGGTGACAAGGGCTGGAATATCCTCGACCCGCTCCCTGAGCGGAGGGATAAACAAAGGGATCACACTGAGCCGGTAATACAGATCTTCCCTGAATTCACCTTTTGTGATCCGGTCTTCAAGATCCATGTTGGTGGCTGCGATAATCCGGATATCCACTTTTTTCAACCGATCCGACCCCAGGGGCATGACCTCTTTTTCCTGAATGGCCCGAAGCAGCTTTACCTGAATATCAGTGGTCAGTTCGCCGATTTCATCCAGAAACAAAGTGCCGCCGGATGCAGTCTCGAAATAGCCTTTCCGGTCTTTTACTGCACCGGTAAACGCACCTCTGGCATGGCCGAACAGCTCGCTTTCAACCAGTGCAGAAGGGATGGCAGCGCAGTTCACCGCCACCATGGGACCATTCCTCCGGTAACTGTTCTGATGAATCAATCGTGCCAGCACTTCTTTTCCAGTCCCGGATTCCCCGGAAATCAGAATCGTGGCTTCGCTTGCCGCAGCTTTTCCGGCAGTTTCCAGAATATCCTTCATTGCCGAACTTGCCGCCACCATGCCCTGGGTGCCGGTCAGCCGATCCACTTCACTGGTCAGCAGCTTTGTTTTTGTACGCAGTTCCTTGAGCTCAAGGGCTTTTCGACATGATTGAATCAGGGTTTCCCGGTCAAAGGGCTTGGTAATGAAATTGAACGCTCCTTTGTGCATGGCCTGAACAGCCATTTCAATCGACCCGAATGCCGTCATGATGATTACCGGGATATCAGGCGCTTCTGTTTTAAAGGTTT
>JAABSK010000337.1 GCA_011390435.1 Desulfobacteraceae bacterium
GCAAGCCCTCCCAGCAGCCGGATTTCAACGGTCCGGTCCCGGAATTCCGGGAGGGAAAGAATATGCCGGATATCTGAGGAACCTGTTTTCATGCGCTGGTAAAATCCCCAGGCCAGCCCCAGGACCAGAAGTCCCAGCAGCCCCATGATCCAGGGCAGATAGTGATAGAGCCCTTTAAACAGAACAACAGTGACACCGGTGCCTGCCAGAAGGATCACATGCAACAGCAATATAATGTACGCAATGAAGATGCTTCTGAAAAGCCCTTCTTTTTCGAAAAATTTAAACTTCATGATAGTTTTTGAATCATCTGTTCCCGGTAGGTGTCTGCCAGAATCGGAGAAAGGGGTCTGTCCCCTCTGAGGGTATTGAGTTTGGCCAAAAGGAAATTGAGTTTTTTCTGCAGTTTCTGGTGTTCGGGTGAATCAGCCAGTGCATGGCACAAAAGCTGTTCCGTCTGGTATACGTGTTTTCTCAGTTCAACTTCAGGCGGAAGAAACCCTGCATTTTTTAAGATCTTATAGGCCAGGCGATATTCTTCCGGGACCTGCTGATCATCAAATCTCAGGGGTTTGTGGGCACCGTCAAGGTTATCAAATGCCCCTTCCTTCTGGGCCTTTTGAATCCTTTCTTCCACCAGTGCGGCAAATCCGGGCAGCATCAAACGTGATTTACTCCTGCTTATTCGGTTATTAAAGCATATAATTCTATAAAACCCGCCACTGATTTGCAAGGGATATTTTCTTGACACAATATGGGCAATACGGTATCAATATCTTTCTTCAATAACCTATATACTGATTATAAAATGAGCAGAAAACAACATATCAAGCAGTTAAGAAATATTGGCATCATGGCCCACATTGACGCGGGCAAAACCACTGTGACCGAGCGGATTCTCTTTTACACCGGAAAGTCTTATAAAATCGGTGAGGTTCACGATGGTGAAGCGGTTATGGACTGGATGCAGGATGAGCAGGACCGGGGCATCACCATCACCTCTGCTGTGACCACCTGTGTGTGGAAAAATGTGCTGATCCAGATTATCGACACGCCGGGTCATGTTGATTTCACCGTGGAGGTTGAACGGGCGCTCCGGGTACTGGATGGAGCTGTCGGCGTTTTCTGTGCTGTTGGCGGTGTGGAACCCCAGTCGGAAACTGTATGGCGTCAGGCAGACCGGTATAAGGTGCCCCGGGTGGCATTTATCAATAAAATGGACCGGGTGGGGGCAGATTTTTTCGGGGCTGTTGAATCCATACGGGAAAAACTGCAGGCCAACCCGGTGATGGTGCAGTTGCCCATGGGGTCGGAAGATACGTTTTCCGGGGTGATTGATTTGATCCGGATGACACAGATTATCTGGAACGATGATACAAAAGGGGCTGAATACGCTGAAACCCCGATTCCGGATTCTTTTGCTGATCAGGCAGCGGAATATCGGGAGAAACTGCTTGAGGCGGTGTCCGAGCTCAATGATGAGATCATGGAAAAATATCTGTCTGAAGAAGCGATTCCGGCAGATGAATTGATCGCAGCCATTCGTGCGGCCACTGTGGCCCGGAAAATGGTGCCGGTATTCTGTGGCAGTGCTTTGAAAAACAAGGGAATTCAGCCGCTGCTGGATGGGATTGCACAGTTTCTGCCCAGCCCGGTGGATGTGCCGCCGGTTGTGGGGCATCATCCGGAAACCCACGATGAACTGGAATTTCTGCCACGGAAAGACGGTCCACTGGCAGCACTGATTTTCAAGGTATCAATGATCGAAGGCCGGAAGCTGTCTTTTGCCCGGATCTATTCCGGTCGCCTGGAATCCGGATCTGAAGTGTTTAACCCGGCTCTGAACAAAAAAGAGAAGCTCTCCAGGATTCTGCAGATGCATGCCAACAAGCGAGAGCGGCTCAAAGAAGCCTCTGCCGGGGATATCATTGGCATTGTGGGACTCAAGGACTCCGGCACTGGCGATACCCTCTGCGCTGCTGACCATCCTGTACTGCTGGAGCGAATGAATTATGAAGATCCGGTGATATCCATTGCCATTGAACCCCGCACCCATGCTGATCAGGAAAAACTTGAAGCGGTCATGGAAAAGTTCACCATTGAAGATCCAACCCTGAAAGTGGGCCATGACGAGGAAACCGGCCAGACAATTTTATCCGGAATGGGCGAGCTTCATCTTGAAATCATCATCTCCCGGATGCAGAAGGAATTTAACACCAGCGTCAATGTGGGGAAACCCCAGGTGGTTTACAGGGAAATTCTGGATGCCAAAGCATCTGGACATGCGGTCTTTGAAAAAGAGATTTCAGGAAAAACGCTTTTTGCCGAGATCGGGATCCGGCTGACCCCCCTTGAACGGGGAAAAGGCGTTGTGTTTGAATCAAAGGTGACAGACGAGCAGGTGCCGGCCCAGTATCTGGCAGCGGTGGAGAACGGTATCCGGGAGAGTCTTGACAGTGGTTATCTGAGAGGATATCCGCTGGTGGATGTGGCCATCTGTATTGAAAGCGGGCGGTATGACGAGCGAAGTTCTGAACTGGCCTTTACCGTGTGTGCGTCCATGGCGGCAAAAAATGCCCTGGCAAATGCATCCATCAGCCTGCTTGAGCCGATCATGGCGGTGGAGATTTTTGTTCCGGATGCCTATATGGGGGATGCCATTTCAGATTTGAATGCCCGCGGGGGAAAGATCGAGTCGATCAGCGCTAAAACCGGTCTTCAGATCATCAAGGCAGTGGTGCCCCTGGCCAGAATGTTCGGTTATTCTACAGCGCTGCGTTCTGCCAGCCAGGGCAGGGGAACGTTTACCATGAAGTTTTCACGTTTTGATAAAGTGTAGATTGTGGTCTACCGCTGCAGCGGGATATTCCATTTTTTCATATATTTCCACACGGCTGTGCGGCTTTTGTTGATGCGCCGTCCAACCTCAGCCTTGTTCCAGTTGCACTCTTCCAGAAGTTTTGTCAAAACGTCCCGGGTAATGGTCGGCACCCGGGAAGGCGGGTAAGTCTGTTGCAGCGGAATCCCCTGACTTTCCCGGATCTCCACCGGAAGATCCTTTAATTCGATTTTTTTTGAGTCACACAGGACAAAAGCGTGCTCAATGGCATTTTCAAGCTCCCGGATGTTTCCCGGCCAGGAGTGTTCCATGATCTTTTTCATTGCCCCGGCACCGATGCCCTGGATTTTTTTGTGTTCCCGCAGGTTCCCTTTATCAATAAAATGATTGACCAGGAGGGGGATGTCCTCACGCCGTTCCCTCAGCGGCGGGACAAAAATGGGAAAAACCTTGAGGCGATAAAACAGGTCTTCCCGGAACAAACCGTTTTTTGTCAGCTCAAACAGATTCTGGTGGGTGGCAGCA
>JAABSK010000338.1 GCA_011390435.1 Desulfobacteraceae bacterium
TTGACAGGCTGATATCAGTACATTGTTCTATCGTTTGAGGTTGATGATTTCAGACAGCATGGTATCCACGGTGGTGATAATTTTCGAGTTGGCCTGGAACCCCCGCTGGGTGGAGATCATCTCCACGAATTCACTGGCGATATCCACATTAGACTGCTCCAGGGACCCCGGCGCAAGGGTTCCCAGCCCGTTACTGCCCGGCCGGTTGGTGATGGCGGCCCCGCTGGCCAACGTCGCCCGGAACAGGTTCCCGCCCTCCTTGATCAACCCCTGTTCGTTCTGGAAGCCGGCCAACGCCACCCGGTAAAGGGGAATGATCTCGCCATTGGAATAGTTTCCGGTGATCACCCCTTTGTCATTCACGTTGATATCCTGAAGATCCCCGGCCCCATAGCCGTTGCTGTCCTTGAAAATGGTGTTGGAAGACACCGCATACATGGTGGTGCTCAAGGCATTGTTGGTCCAGGTGGTGCCATTGAATGTGCTTCCGAAATCCAGACTGATTTCCATGGGGTCTGCGGCCCCTCCCAGAAAATCGGGTTCAAATGTGAACAAGCCGTTATTCAATCCATAATCTGCATCCGCCGGATCAGTACTCAATAGTGTTTCTGAACCGTCCCCATTCTTCCGGGTCATTTCAATATTGGAGATGGCACCCGAACCCGGTTCAAATTCTATGGTCCCGTAACCCAGAAGTCCGGCATATGCTTCATCTGCAATAGCAGGGTCACGCCGGTCTTCCCCTGAATTGCAGGTGATAATAAATTCATATGTGGATGGTGAGGTCGCCGGATCCGCCTTGTCAAAATACAGCGTGATATCATGGGTGCTGCCCAGAGAGTCGTACACCTGAACCGTGGTCTGGTACTCATACAATGTCTCGGGTATCGGGGTCGGTTCCGTACCGTTCCATCCGTCATGCAGTTCTTGTCCGGCTACCCCCGAATAATCCTGTGCTGTGGAATCCAGGTTGGCGATGACCTGAACATTGGTGCTCTGGCTGGGTTGGGAAGTAAATGAATTAAGTTTGATATCCCCGACGGAGCCGATATCGCTGCCGGTTTCCGGATCCAGGCGCCACCCCTGTACCACATGGTTGCTGGGATTGACCAGGTTACCGTCTTTGTCAAAACTGAAATTACCGGCACGGGAATAAAATTCATTCAATCCGTTTTCTTCTCTCAGAATGAAAAAACCGGATCCGCCGATGGCCAGGTCCGTGGCATTGCCCGTGGTTTTAAACGATCCTTGTTCAAAAGACGCAGACACATTGCCAATGGCACTGCCGCTGCCGATCTGGGTGGTGCCGCTCATGGTGGACAAAGACTGACTCAGCAGATCCTGAAAATCCGCCTGACTGCTTTTGAACCCGATAGTGTTGACATTGGCGATATTGTCACCGATGATCTGCATGCTGTCTCCCATTGTCTTCAACCCGCTGGTTCCTGAAAAAAGTGCGCTTGATAATGCCATGATGGTTCTCCTTGTGTTATGAAAACGTTGCTTTTTTTACTTACGATGCCTCAGGCATACGGACGTCCCGGACACTGGGCAGCGTTACCGGCACATCCCCCACATACAGCAGCGGGGCACCGCCTTCGAGATTCACGCGGTCCACCCGTCCCGACATATAGGTTTCCGCAGACAGTCCCTGCCCGGTGCCGTCCTGGGCCGTCACCGAAAAATGGTACGGGCCTTCGGCCAGCACTTCGCCGCTGTCGCCGGTGCCATCCCATTCAAAATAGTGGGTGCCCTGTGCCAGAGCTCCCATGGGGATATTTTTCACAGCTGTGCCGTGGGCATCAAACACAGTGACCAGGCACTCACCGGGGGCTTCAATGTGAAACCCGCCTTTGGCAGGGGTATCTTCTGTCAGCATCAGTTCGCTGCCCAGGACATCGATCTCTTTTCCCATGAAATCCATGGCCTTGAAAATCAGTTCTTCCGCCTGGTTGATCTGCATGTTGGACAGATTATCATTGACATTCTGCAACTGTTCCAGGCTGCTGAATTGTGCCAGCTGGGCCGTGAACTCCGTGCCTTCCATGGGATTCAAAGGATCCTGATGCCGCAGCTGAGCCACCAGCAGGGTCAGAAACGAGTCCTTTCCCAAAACATCTTCCGACGTTTTCTCTTCAGGTGCAGTTGCTGTGTTTGTTCCCAGTGTGTCGATATACATGTGTTTTCTTCCTTTCCCTGTGTGTGGTGACAGTATCTGATCAGGCCAGCACGTCTATCAGGCCGTCTTTGTCCGGCTGCCTCGAAACCGGCAGATCAATGTCGTCTTCACCGGTTGTTTCACCCGTGGGTTTACCGGAGTGAGGGTTTTTTCCAAACCGGCCGTGAAACGGATGCTGCTGATTCAAAAATCCATCTCCGTTTGCAGATGCGTGATTCAGGCTGGTGTTCAACTGAACATCAAATGATTCAACCCGGACACCATATCCCTCCAACACGCGCTTCAGATCCACATAATTGGACTGAAGCATATCTTTGGCTGAACTGGTTTCCGTCACAACCGACAGTTTGAGCACGTTTTCCTTGACATCCATCTCGATATTTACCGTGCCGAGTTCCGGCGGTTTCAGCTGCAATGTAAAAATCCGATGCCCCCGCTGGAGGAACCCGGCGATTTCCTTTCCCACCTGATTCACCACCGCTGAAGGAAGCGGACCCTGCTGTGATGCACCCACGGGTCTGCCAGGTACGGATAATTCCTCTGACGTATGTACAAAGGAAACCCCTGTTCCTTGAACTCTTTCCCCTCCCAACATCACGGCCTGTTGGCTTTGCTGGCGGCCCGCCCCCTCTGTGAGCGCAGTCACTCTTTTTTCCGGATCCGGCTTGAAACTATCCATGTGCAGGGACCGATAATCGGTATCCTTGGTTACAGACCTTGGCGCCTGTGATTCAAAGGCCGGCAATTTTGTCTTACTTCCGACCGGTTTGTTTTGTTTGTCAGCCATCATTTCTCTGACATAACCAAAATAACTGTCCGCCTTATTGCTTTTCATGGATTTCACCGCCGGCATCTCCAGAACCGCTTCCGCGGCCCGGTTGGCATCCATGGGTGCGCTGCTGGAAACCGGCGCCGGGGACTGTGCTTTTTTTTCCAACGCCTGGATGAACATCTCCAGGGTAAGCGACTGGTGCGGCGCTTTGTCCGGTATTGACAGTCCCAGTTTCTCCAGCCCGGATACCGTCCGCTGGATCAATGGGGTCTCGAGTACCGGCCCCTGCAAAGGTTTGGAATTTTCTTGCTTTGAATTCACATAAGATTTTAATTGAATCACCAGTTTTTCAATATCGATGGCACCGGTCTTCAGAGATGCGTGTGAGAGAAGTTCATT
>JAABSK010000339.1 GCA_011390435.1 Desulfobacteraceae bacterium
TTGGGGGTGAGGTCATCGGTTGACAAAGCCATGCCAAAAGCCATCAGCACAGCACTGTGCGCTGTTTCCGACCCGGGCAGATCCGGCCGGGAAATATTGGTATCTGTTTCCGGAACCGGCTCAAGGAATCTGATCCCGCCCGGGATCATGTCCCGGGCCATGCGCATGAACGGGGCGAAGTCATCGGTCTCCCCGAAAAAATAGTAATGGTCAATGGGGGTGTTGCCGGTATAATGCTGGGCGCAGTAATCTCCGGTCCGGATAATTTTACTCACCAGCCGCTCCGACATCTCCTGAATCTGGGCAGACAAAGAGGGGGGATCCTGTTTTTCTTCGCCGGCAAGGGAAAGCTGCGGGGCGGCCCGATTTTCATCCATCTCTTCCATGAGATTCAATGCCCCGGTTCTCAGACTCCTCACCAGCAGGACACCTGATTTTGAATAACAATAAATTTCACAATTATCCTGGGAGATGTGGGTAATGGCGAAAAACGGCGCCCCCGGTGTCACCTGCCTTGAACGGAAAAAGTTCTGCAGGGCAAATGGAAGGGCAGTAATTCCTGTCAAAGGGTACCCTGCCTGTATAAATGTATTTTCCAGGGATTTGATGCGGTCGGCAGCTCCGCTGAAAACCAGAATTTTTTTCTTTTTAGCCCCGTCTTCAATCACATCGTCCAGAATTTCAAAATCAAAAATTTCACGGGTGTCATCAAAATCTGTCTCCCGTTTCAATCCCCAGAAAGCGGCCCCGGCGACCTTTTTCCTTGGAACATCCGGTATGGTAATATGCTTGATTTTCAGACCGGAAGGGTCGATGGCACACCAGATGGCTGCTTTTTTTGCCTGTCCGATAAACCGGGCAAGGGTTTTCTTAAGAAACTTTACGAACCGTTCCGAGTCCGGGTGCAGGGTTTCCGGCAGGGGCAGATATTCCCATTTGACGAGGTCTCTGGGGGATTTGGTCTGCCTGATACCGGTCATCACCAGGGCCAGGGCACGGGGAGAAACAAACACTCCGACCTGGATGCTTTTCAGACTTTTTTCCGCATTGCCGCCGGCTGAAGGTTGCTCACCGGTTTGGTCTTTGTCTGGCATATTCTGATATTTTCCCGGCCGTTTATTTACTTTTTCTTTACTTCGCATATATTATCCAGTTATCAATAGCCATTTGACAATTTTATGTCAATAATAATTCTGCTGTCCCTGTGTTGCCGGATGGTAATGGTTGACATATTCTGCGGGTCATATAACATGCCAGAAAAAAGCAGAAAAACCGGGAATGGACAAATCCATAGTTTTTGGGAGCCAGCAATGGACAAGCTACAGATCATCAGAGAAATCCTTGAGACAGATGCCCAGACAGACAAAAAAATTACTGCGTTGATCCTGTCTGCAAAAACCGGCCGCCAGGCTGAAGAAAATATCATTCAGATAGATGAGCGTGAACACTCTCGCAAACCGGTCTGCCTGCGCGTCAACATCAATACCGGAGATGAACTGATCGATGCTACAGCAGCGGATGTCTCGGTTTGCGGCGCATTTATAAACACGGAAAAAAAAATCAGCCGTGGCGAAAAAATTGCTGTTTGCCTGACCAGCCCAACCGGAGAAGTATTTGACCTTATTTCTGAAGTGGTTCGTGTGGAACCATCCGGGATCGGTATCCTGATAAGAAGCAGCAGCGCGTTCCAGGAAGAGCGATTTCAACAGTTTGTCAAACAACTTTAATCCATTCACAGTCACCAATGCAGGGATGCATTCATTTTCGGGCCATAGGGGATCTGTGTTATAAAACCATTAGGGAGTGAAGCACAGCCGAATAATAAAAATGAAGTATGTTTGAAGGATTTGTTTAGCGAGCCGAAAAAAGTAATTTCTTATCACTATCACTGCGTATAAACCAAACAGGATATTTCAGATGACCACTGTTGAAAAACGCACAGAAGAACGACTGCCACTGGAATCAGCAACCCTGCCCTTTTTGGGTTCCAGACAGGAAGATTTTCAGCCGTTTCAATACCTGGTGCAGGATTTGAGCGCAAACGGCCTGCGCATTGCCATCCCTTCCTGGGCACAGCAAAGGGAAATTCTCTACAAAGGAGATGCGGTAAATCTTCATTTGCCCTATCAGCTCTACGGGCAGAGCAAAAATCAGGGGATTGTTGCCTGGCAAAACTGGGATCCGCAGATGCAGATCCAGTCCTGCGGTCTTATCCTGAAAAAGCATTTTCCGGAAACCTATCCGGTGTATATTTCACTGGAAACCCGGGAAACAATTATTAACCTGGCTGTTGTGCAAAGTGTTGTAAATATCCTTCGTAAAGTTTTAAAGGATGCTGTTTTGCTCAAAAGGGGCCTGCTTATTTACATGGAGCACCTGGTGGCCTACCTGACCCGGATGAGCCGGTTTTCCAATAAAGAGTACGCGGATTTCCGGGAGCTTATCATTGAAGATATTCAGTCCGGACTCAGGAATAATCTCAAATATTTACAAGATATTTACCAAGGCGCTTTGCACGCAAAATCCGAACACGAGATTCTTGACCGGATCGATATTGACGAGATCCGGAAGAAAATGGAGCCTGAACTCTACGTGGATCTTTTCCGGTCCTTATTGGATTCAGAAGTTATCCAGCGCTACTTGATCGCATTGAAAACGCTGGAAAAAAAAGGATTCAGCAATTACAACACCCTGGTAATTCTCTATGTAAACAGCCTATGAACCTTTTTTGCTTTCAAAAAAGGGTATCGGGGAAAAGAAGTTCCGCCGCACCGGCGCGCAGTAGCTGCATGGCGGATCAGCCGTCAGGCGCCAGTCTGTTTCCTTGTCCGCCTGGAACCAGAACATCCCCCGGATATTCCACCGGGCGGCAGTAAAAAAAGCCTCCCTGACCCATCGGTCCCTGTCCTTCCCCTCCTGCCGGGCTGCAGCTGTTTCAAAAACAAATACCGGTTTTTCCGGATCGATTTGTTTTAATTGCCTGTACATGGATGAAAAGATATCTTCAAACGTACGCCAGTTGCTTTGCCATCCATGTTCTTCGATGGTCCGGGTTTGCCCCCAGTTGTACCCGTCCATTCCCAGTACATCCACGTAGCTGCTGCCGGGATAATAATTTGATACCCGGTTCCACGCTGCTTCCAGATCTTTTTTGGGGCAGGGCAGGGACTCGGCATTGGGGCAAAAGGCAAAAAAAGCGTTTTTTACATCCAGGTTTTTAAATCGCAAAACCACATAGCGAAACATTTCCCGGTAGCGCTGGGGACTGTTCGGTCCGTATTCCGATCTTTCTGCCCCCCAGGCGTAGTGATAAATGTTCATCTCGTGGGCAA
>JAABSK010000340.1 GCA_011390435.1 Desulfobacteraceae bacterium
CAATTTTTAAATCTCATATGAGGAGTTAAACATGACAAACAACGTTGTTATTGCACTATCCTGCGGCACCAACGATACCAATCGCGCCACCCGGGCCATCCACCTGGCCACCATCGCCCACAAGGAGGGAAAGAACACTTGCCTTTTTTTACTGGATGAAGGGGTATATCTAGCCAAACAGGGCATCATCACCCATGTCAGAGCTGCCACCGGGGATGTGGCAGATGATCTTCTGGCCTATCTTCAGGCCCATGAGGTCCCGATACTGGTGTGCACGCCTTGTGCCGCAGCCCGCCAGGTAAAGGAAGCAGACCTGATCGAGGGAGCCCGAATGGCCTCGGCTGCTGAATTCATCAATATGTCCTGTGATGCGGCGGTGATTAGCTTTTGACATCCTCCCCCACCTAAATGAAGGGGATTCCTGAACACTCCTTAAACGGTGCAAAGGAATGGTACTTGATCACTCGTTCCCAATGGTTCCTGCATCATCAGCCGGCTGATGCCGTGCCTCTACAGGCTGTCACTTGTTCCACCGCCAAATTATATCATACTAGCCCTGGCTTTAATATTGACTGCAGCCACATTGTCGGCATTGGCTGTGTAACCGCAATACATTCATTTGAACAAAGCCAGGATCTTTCTATTATCACCTAATGGTGAAAGCGACTGCGTTCATCTGCTGGTGAATTATTCTCCAAAAACCACCGTTTTAAAGATGGTGAATAGTCTGAAAGAGGGCTTCATCCAGCAAATTGAAACAGCAAATACCGGATATGCAAAAAAATTATTGGAAAGAAATTCTCTGGTCCCCGTCTTATTTTGCCGGATCTTGCAGAGGAGCACCCTTTGGATTTAATCAAACAGAAAAGAAAAGACCGATCTGATAGCTGAGTACTAAATAACCTCGACTTGAAGGAATGGGTTTTACGGCATTTTGGATTAAAATCGCCATGCTGAAACTTACCCCTGGATGGTTCTTCCAATTGCTGCAGTATTTATGAAACACGGCAGTACCTTTATGTCACAAAGGTTTTGCAGGCACCGGTTCCTGTCTTGCTCCAAAGCTGTTTAGAAGAATCGCCCCTGAGACAATACAGCCGCCGACAACGGTCAGCATGCTCGGCACCTCATTGATACCGAAGACGGGAAGATAAACCCAGATGACCCCGCCTACAACCTCGAACAGGGAAAGTAGGTTCAGTTCTGCCGCCGGAAAATATCTGGCACCAAGGGAGAACAAAATCAATCCGACACCCACCAGGGAGCCATGGACAATACTCAGCAGAATGTTCCGGCCGGGCATCAGCATGGAGTCACTTTGTATCTGCATAATAAAGGCGGTAATCACCGCACACATGATGCCGGCCAAAGCGATGGTGGCAAACTGGGGGGTTTCCTTTCTCACCCGCAGGGAGACCGAAAAAATGGCAAAACCGCATGCTGCAGCAAACCCGGTGATGGTTCCCAACAGACTGCCCCCTTCCAGACCTTCTATCACCATCACCCCGATTCCGGCAAAGGCGATGGCCATGGCGACCCAGGTAATGGGACGAATCCTTTCCTTGAGGATAATAATGCCCAGGAATGCCGCAATAAACGGGATGGTGGCAAACAAAAACAAGGTATTGGCTGCCGTGGTCAAGGTGATGGACCAGATAAAGCATATAAAGGCCCCCACCAGGCCCAATGCACCGACAATTCCAGGTATCCCAATTTTTTGAAAATTTTCGACAAACCGGTGCCGATCCCTGACCATCAAATAGATGCATAAAATGCTCGCCACGGTTAGCCCCCTGAAAAACAGATACTGCCAGCGGTAATCCTGGGGATCCAACATGTACCGGATGGTCAGGGCGCCGAATGACCACAGGGTTCCTGCGGTCAACACGGCAAACAGCGCTTTTGAATACGTCATCACCGGTTGTCTTCCCCCAGCACCACAAGGGCGTCCACAGCGATGGGCTGCCCGTTTTCAATGATCAAAGGATTTATGTCGATCTCCTGAATGCTCGGATAAGCGCATCCCAGATCCCCCAGTGTTACAAGGATATTGCCCAAAGCATTTTTGTCCACCGGATCAAACCCCCGAAACCCTTCCAGCATATTGCGGCATTTGAGCCGGTCAATCATGTGTATCGCATCCGACAGCGTCAGCGGGGCTACACCGAACACTGTGTCATTGAGTGCTTCAGCAAATACGCCGCCCAGTCCGCACATGACACAAGGACCCAGCCGGGGATCTCTGACAAAACCTGCCAGCAGTTCAATTTTCCCCTGAACCTGTTTTTGGATCAGGATACTGCCACGACCCTCCATGGTCTGCAAAAGCTTTGTCACGGCGGTTTCAAGGGCCTGCTCAGATGCGATATTCAGATGGACCAGTTTGGATTCTGTCTTGTGTGATACCCCCGGAATCATCCCCTTGGCCACCAGGGGAAACCCGAAACTTGTGGCGGTCTGCCGTGCTTTTGTAAGAGATGTCACCTGTTCTTCTTCCACCACCAGAATACCGCAGGTTTTTAGCACCTGCTTGGATACATATTCATCCAGCGGCCCTTTTTCGGTTGTCAGCACATGCAGGTGTGTATTTTCTTTTAGCTGACGGCTCTGTTCAAAGGCATCCAGTTTTGTATCTGTTTCAATTCCTCGGGGTGGTCGGTTCAGTAGCATTCCCAGACATTCCACTGCCCGCATCACTTCTCTGAATACCGGTACGCCTATCTTTTGTGCCGATACCTGGAACTGATAAACCCTGTCCCGTTCACCCGATATCCAGCAGATCAGTGGTTTGCCCGCTTTTTTTGCTGTTTTCGCAATCATGTCAAGATCGATTTCAAGGCTGAACCCGCCTGCAAAACAATGGACAAACACCGCATCCACCCCTGGATCCGCGCACACCGCTTCCATGGCCTTGCCATAGGTTTTTTGAGGCCCGTTCAGAATGATCCCCGGCCACATATCCACGGGATTGGATGGCGGCATCCATTCAGGAAAGACGGTTTGCAAAGCATCCAGGGTAGCAGTATTAAGTTCCGACAATTCCAGGTTGTGTCTGTCCATGATATCAGCTGAAACAATCCCTGCAGCTCCGGTATAAGTAAGAACAGCCACACGATTTCTGCTCCGGAGGGGTATTTGAGGATACATGCCCAGGATTTTGCAATAGTCTGCCAGCTGATAAAATCCATTGGCCTCCACAATGCCGGCCTGAGCCATGGCACCGGAAACCAAAGCCCCGCTGGCCGAAAGGCTGGCCGTATGGCTCACTGCCGCAGCCGCACCGCCGGCTGTTTTGCCCCCGTTCAGAACCACAATGGGTTTTGTTG
>JAABSK010000341.1 GCA_011390435.1 Desulfobacteraceae bacterium
GTCGGTGTTTGGACTAAGGCAGAAGGTGACACTTCTAACATGGTATTGCATATTCAAGGACAGACTGGTGGTTCTTCTCAGCCCGATTATGTTTCTTTTGGTATTTATGATTTTAATAATCCAACCCTTGAGTATAGTTTTGACTTGAATGCCGATAGTATAAGTTTTAATATAAAAGATTCTGGCATGTTAGAAGTAAACGGTTTTAACCAAACTTCTGGTTGGTCAGGATCCTGGGGCTTTTTTATGGACTATGCCGGTGATAAATATTATACTGAAGATGATAAAAATGTTGATGGCGTATCTCACGCCGTTTCTTATCTTTTAACTGATGGAACAAGTTGGGAAAACTATGGGTATGTGAGTCTGGCAAATAACGATAGCGGTACATTTGATTCTAACAACGATTGGTTGCTTGCGTTTGATATAAATTCTCCTAGCAGTCCAGATGCCAGGGATTTTAATGAACTTGTTGTTCTGGTAGAAGATATGAATCCTGTACCCGAGCCGGCCACCATGGCGCTTCTGGGAATCGGTCTTCTGGGACTGGCTGGAATTTCAAGAAGAAAAAGAAGCTGATCTCTGACCTGAGTTCTGGGTCTGCTTTAAATCATAAAAGGTCGATTCCGGCATTTGCTGTCGGAATCGACCTTTTTTTGTCTGCTGCATATAGAATCCTTACAGGATACATGGTATGGTACGAAAAAGGTTTGTTTATCCGATGAACTCTGGAGGAGATCCCAATGCCGGAATACAAGTGCCGGGTTGCAATGAAAGATGGCCGGTTTTCAGAGCGCATCATTCATGCAGATTCAGTCGGCATTGCAAAAAAGCTGGTGGCAGACGAGGGCGGATTTCTGGTCCGTGCCCGGAAAATCAGGAAGGCAGGTTCCGGGTTTTCGCTGTTGCGTCAGACCATTCGTCCAAAAGACCTGTATTCCTTTAACCAGGAGTTTTTAACCATGCTGCGGGCAGGCCTGCCCGTGGTGATGGCGTTTGATGCCATCATTGAAAAACAGGCCGGCAGTTTTTTTGCCGGTATTTTAAAAACCATCCGGGATGATATCTCAAACGGCGAATCTGTTTCCAATGCGTTTGAACGGCAGGGCCATCTGTTTTCCGGGCTGTATATCGCCATGCTCAGGTCTGGCGAAGCCGGGGGCAACATTCCGGATGCCATTGAAGAGTATCTTTCCTATTTTGAGCGTTCGCTGCAGATCCGGCGCAAGGTCAAGGCGGCTTCTGTATATCCGGGGATTTTGAGCATCTGTTCCATTTTTGTGGTGGCGTTTCTGATCGTGTTTGTGGTGCCGGCCATTACCGGAACATTTGCGGCATCCGGTGCAACGCTTCCGCTGTTTACACGGGCGCTGCTCTGGTTCAGTGAGGTGGTCAGGACCCATGCATGGCTGATCATATTGGGTGGTCTACTGGTGACGGTCGGGATTTTTCAGTACCTGAGAACACAAAAGGGAAGACTCTTGTTTGACACCTTTTATCTGAAACTGCCGTTTCTGGGTGAACTGTCAACACTCTATTCCACAGCAGTGTTTACCGCTTCTTTGTCAAGTGTACTGAAAAGCGGACTCCCCCTGAACCAGGCGCTGCCGGTTTCTGCCGGGGTGATTCAGAACCGCTTGATGCACAACCGGGTCAAACAGGCCATACAGATGGTCGAACGCGGCCAGGGATTTTCCCGGGCCTTGAAAGAGATCAATATCTTTCCGGATATGGCCCTTCGCATTATATCTGCCGGCGAAGAAGGCGGCAGTCTTGAAAAAGTATTAAAGGATGTGGCGGTTTTTTACGAAAAGGATCTGGAATCCAGACTGTCCATGCTCACATCTGTCATCGAGCCTGCTTTGATGGTTTTGATGGGTATTGTTATCGGCTTTATCATGCTGGCCATGTATCTGCCGATTTTTCAAATGGCCGGGGCAATGAGTTAAAAATGACAAAATTTAATCTGAAAAAAAAGAAGCTGATCGGTGAACTGGCGGTGGATCTTGGCTTTATGACCGAAGAGCAGAAAACCAGTATCCTGGCCCGGAAAAATATTTCAGGCCGGATGCTGGGCCAGCTGTGCGTGGAAGAAGGTCTGATCAGCGACGAGCAGCTGGCACAGCTGATTGCGGAACAATATTCGTACAAATACGCCCGTATCGACAGCATGAATGAACCTGAACTGATGCAGATGCTGGGCATCGATTTCATGGTGAAGAACCGGATTGTGCCGTTCAGTTTTTCCGATAACCAGCTGGTGTTTGCCGTTGCAGATCCCATTGACTATTTCCGGGTGGTCGAGGAAATTGAAATCCTTCTGGAGTATGAATTTTCCTTTGTGATTGTCAGTGCCAAAAAACTGGACAGGTTCCTGCACAAGCTTGATGCCTCCAGGGATCTGATCGATGTTTCCGAACAGATGCGCCTGTCGATTGTCAAAGAATCAGACAAGCCGGACTATGAGATCTCCCAGGACAAGGTGACGTCAGAAGAAAGTCCGGTGGTCAAACTGGTGGACTCCACCATTCTGGATGCCATCAACAAGGCAGCCAGTGACATTCATTTTGAAGGCTCTGTCAGGGGCTTGATCATCCGGTACCGGATTGACGGGATGCTTTACCAGATCACAGACCCGCTGGACATGGGGAACATGAACCCGGTCATCTCCCGGCTCAAAGTGATGTCGGAGCTGGATATTTCTGAAAAACGCATTCCCCAGGACGGCCGGTTTAAATTAAAGATCAAGGGCCGGTTCATTGATTTTCGCATTTCCATCCTTCCGACGATTTTTGGCGAAGACGCTGTCATCCGTATTCTGGATCAGAAACGGATGGCTTCGTTAAAAGGCGAGCTGAGCCTGGATGGGATCGGGTTTGAAAAAAAGGAACTGATGCGGCTGCGGCGGCAGATCAGGGCGCCTTACGGCATGTTTCTGATGACCGGGCCCACCGGCAGTGGTAAAACCACCACGTTGTACCATGCCCTGTCAGAGGTAAACACCAAAGACACCAAAATCATCACCATTGAGGACCCGGTTGAATATCAGCTGGAAGGCATTACCCAGATTCCGGTGAACGATAAAAAAGGACTGACATTTTCCCGTGGTCTGCGGTCCATTTTGCGTCATGATCCTGACAAAATTCTGGTTGGCGAGATCCGGGATCCTGAGACCGCACAGATTGCACTGCAGTCTGCTCTGACCGGTCACCAGGTGTTTGCCACGGTACATGCCAACTCGTCATTTGAGGTGATCAACCGGTTTGTCCACATGGGGATCGAGCCCTATAACCTTGTAAC
>JAABSK010000342.1 GCA_011390435.1 Desulfobacteraceae bacterium
GCTGTCCAGCCGCCTCCAGGAATGGGTGTCCACAGTGACCAGGGTGTCCACCATGTCCAGGTTGACTTCACCGGGGGGACAAAACTTAAACAGATCCTTGTGAATGGCCAGAAACGGTTTTAAATTTTCATTGACATTGGAGGGAAGCACGGGTGTGGCATCAGGATAGACAAGGGTGGCTGCAACAAGGCTTGCCAGTGCATCAAAATCGGTACCTTTGTGGGTTGTTATAATTTTCATAAGGTTTTATTTCGCATTATTTTTTGTTTTGAAAACAACACATCTGTATGCATCCGCATTTGTAAAAGGGATCTGCTTGTATTTTTTATGTCAATATCTTATATGATATATCAGCTTTTCAAACACAAGGGAAAAACATGAAAAAATATTTTTTCATTCTGGTATTATTCTTTTTTAATGCCGTCTTTGCATGGGGGGTCCCGTATGAAAAAGACAACCTTACCGACAAACCCGAAGGGGTTATGGCTGGTTCAGGCCGGGAAGTTTTCAGGCAGAACATACCCTCTGTTGCCCGGCAGCTCATTGGTATTCCCTATGAATACGGGGGCAATCCGCTAACCACAAAAGCCACTGACAATTCCTATCTTTTTTATGCCATTTACTCCCAGGCCGCCCAGGCTGCGGGATTCAAATATTATGGATACCTGCCCATAAAAAATCTGCTGGATCGTACCAGAAAAGTTGATGAGAATCAGTTAAAAATAGGCGACCTCATGGTGCTGGACAACAATCTTGCCGCCATGATCTATAATATTGAAGAAGAAACAGGCCGGCTTTTTCTCATTTATGCCTCTGAAAAACGCCGGCAGGTCATTTCATTTAACAGTGACAACATTGTATTTTACGTTTACTGGCTGGAAAATCTCAAAGGGTTTTACCGGCTGACCGACACCATGCTCCGATCTGAGAAATAATTTTGAAGTTGAACCTTTCTGTGGAATGTCAGGCAATAGTGATGCGGAAGGTAAGAATGTTTTTGCCATCCTTTCTGGCATACCAGACAGCATCGGTCATTTTTTTGATAAAATAAATACCCAGGCCGCCGACTGTGCGTTCGTCGATTGTCAGATCTGTGTCTGGATCGGCAACAGATAATACGTCAAAAGGCCGACCTTTGTCTTCAAATGAAATCAGAATATCACGGGCATTTTTCATGGTGAACAGAACCGTTACCTCGCCAGGCGCGTCATCAGGATAGGCATAGCTGAATATGTTCATCAAGGCCTCTTCCGATGCCAGTTGCAGTTTAAATATGCGGTCATCGGGCACGGAATGCGCTTGCGCGCATTCCGTGATAAATTCCTGAAGCGATTCCAGGTTCTCAACACAGGCCGGCAGGGTCAATTGTCTGGTTTTTTTTTTCATTTTATCAATCCACAGGGGTCAATTTATCAACACTTGCCGGATAGATACCGGCAGGCTGACATTTTTCAGTTCCAGGGCCGCAGGGTCGGACAGGGCAATCCGTTTTTTGATGTGATGTGACGTCATGTCAGTGACCAGGATCTGCCCATCTCGGGCATGGGAGCAGATCCGGGCTGCAATGTTGGTGACCCCGCCGGATGCGGTATAGGTCCACCGGTCTCCGGCAATTCCCTTGAACCGGGTGGAGCCCACTGAAGCCGTTCCTGAATTGATTCCCATATTGACGGTCACCGGGGAAAATTTTCCTTTTAATGAATTGTTGATCAATTCGGTTCGTTTTTTGACACCTATGGCAGCGGACACCGCGTTGAACGCGTGTGTCTTTGGGTCATCAGCCTGAAACAGGATCATCAGGCCGTCTCCGGCGGTTTCATTTATATCGCCTTTGTTTTCGACAATGATATTTAAAAACTCGCTGAAATAGGTTTCTATCAGATAATTCATCTTGTCCTGGGACGTGGTTTCACTCATTTTGGTGTACCCGGCAATGTCCAGAAAAAGCACGGAAATATCTTTTTCATGCTTGTTCAAATCCGGATTTTCCGGATTATTTGAAATCAGGTCCTGAACCGATTGGGGTACAAATTTTTTCAGGTGCATTTCAATGCTTTCCAGCAGCTGAACCCGGGCCAGGGTTTCTTCCAGTTTTTTGTTTTTGTCCTGGATTTTCTGGAGCAGCTGCTCCAGGTTGTATTCTCTGGATTCCACTTTAACGATCATCATGCCGAAGGCTTCCGCCAGTTCCGCCACCATGGGCGGATACTTGTCCGTATTGGTCAGTTCCATGAGCTGGTCTGCTTCATCATAAGCCCCCATGGACACTTTTCTGGCGGCATCCCGTAAAATCTCAAACAATTTGTCACTGCTGTCATGCATAAGTATCACCATACCGTTTCAAGCGCTCTGTTTTTCAGGTGTTTTATGTTATTACGCTTTTTTTTTATGAAAAATCAATGAATTTTGTGTTGATAAAAGGATTGGGTATCCGATATAAGAGAGATCAGACCATCAAACATATGGAGACTGCCTGTTTTAAAGAAATCGATCCTGTAAAAAAAAGTGCCCTTACTCAATTCTGTGCAGTCCAAAATTATTTTTCTGGTCATCGCCATCATGGCGGTCACAGCAGTGCTCATCATCACCATCTCCGGCAAGGAAATCAACCATGCCATGCTGGCTCAGCAGGAACGGTTGTCCCGGCATGTGTTGTCTCTGATCAATCTCAATATCCGCGGGGAATACAACAATCTGATAACCGATAAAATCGATTCGGTGACACGGTATAAACAGATATTAACGGCCCGGACCGACCTGGTTGTCAAGCTGATGGAGCAGCAGCATCGATACAGTCGTGAAAACCGGTCTTCCTTGGACACGGCACAGCAGATGGTTCTGGACTGGGTGATGAACAGCACGGATCAGGAAACCCATGGCACTCTTTTTATTGCAGATGAAAAATTGACGGTGATCGCACACCCCAACCCTGAATTCGTGGGACAGGATATCAGCGGATTCATGGACATGAAAAGCAACACCCTGGCCCAGAACCTGGACGCAGCCGGCAACAGCCCCGATCCGGTTATCTCGGTGGTGAACTGGCCGGACAAACACACTTTGGGGGCCAGATATTTGACCTGTATCCAGACTTTCAGCCCCTGGAACTGGGTGGTGGGAACCGTTGTCAATATTGAAGAGATCGAGGTGGAGGCCCAGGAAAAGTTGTCCAAAATCGTAGAAACTCAGGGAGAAACCTTTGCCGACATCCGCATCGGCCGGACCGGAATCGCTTTTCTATTTGACAACGCTTTCTCCGTGCTGGCCATGACCGATCCGGCCCTTTCAAGTCAATTT
>JAABSK010000343.1 GCA_011390435.1 Desulfobacteraceae bacterium
ATGAAGGCATCCCCCTGACCATCGGCCATGGCATCACTGTCGGCCACAGATGTGTGATCCACGGATGTACCATTGGAGACGGCTGCCTTGTCGGCATGGGTGCTGTCATTATGAACCAGGCCGTGATCGGACAAGGCTCTGTCATCGCAGCCGGAGCGGTGGTGCTGGAAAAAACCGTGATACCGCCCTGTTCCCTTGTCACCGGTTCCCCCGGACAGGTGAAAAAGACCTATGACAATCCGGAACAGCTGGCCGAAAGCATCCGTGCCATGTCAGAGAGCTATCTGGAAAGCGCCCGGGCATTTTTGTCCCCCGGCGCTTTTTATGAAATAAAGTGAATATGCCCGGCGTATCAGAAAAAAGCTATTCCCCATGGTACCGGACAACCGGGTCATTTCTTTTGGGTGCCCGGAAATATTTGAATTTTGGGAAACCGACCATGAGTGCCCCGTGGCAGGAATGGTTGTCAGGCAAGGATAAAAATTCTGCAAGGGCTGGCCACTGGCCTGCCGCATAGTTGACATATCCGGCCCAGCAGGACCCTAGGCCAAATCCGGGCAGGGCAAGTTCCAGGTAAGCCAGTGCGGTATGGCAGTCGGCGGCGGCGCTGCCGAATTCCTTGGATGCATGGGCGAACACCAGCTGGGGGGCATCCCGGCAGATCCTGTCACTGCCTTGTCCCCAGTGTTGGATCAGGGTCTGCATGTTCAACGTCAGCGCAATCTCCGGGCGGGTCTTTACCACATATCGCATCCATTCAATCACATGGGCAGCGATTGTTTTCACATCGTCTCTGTTGTCAATCACCAGCCATCGAACTTCCTGACGGTTGCTGCCTGTGGGCGCACAACAGGCAATGCCAAGCGCTTTTTCAAACAGGTCCCTGGGAACCGGTTTGTCCCGGTAGCGTCTGACCGCCCTGCGGGATCTTAAGAAGTGCTCGGTCTGCAAGGCATCCAGAGCCAGCTCTTTTTTGACGGGCATGCAGTCTTCCGGGGAAAGAAAATTCAGGGTGATGGCAGCATGGGGGCAGACTGCCACGCAATGGCCGCATTGGATACAGATCTCTTCAGCGCCATTTGACGGCACCGGTCCGTTTTCGGTCATTTCAATAATATGGGCCGGGCATTCTACGGCGCAGATGCCGTCTTTGTCGCATTTTTCATGGTCGATCGTAAACAGGGTCATTTTTACTCCAGTTCGGGGTGATGAAGAATTCATTGTTGTCCATCTGGGCTGTTTTTGAAAAGATGCATCATCAATTCAAAATTATACCATATGGAGATCGGAAATGACAAGACGGGGAAGATATGTCCGGCAGAGATGGGAATGTTACTGAGCCTTGTATGGGGCTTGTTCCCGGATTTCATTCAACACCTTCGGCAGCGCTTCCACCAGGTATAACGGCAGGGAAAGCAGAGAGTAATCGGCTGATTCGATGCCGTTTTCCGTACTGATCCGGTGGGCGGTTTTCTGGAGGCTCGGAGGATTCAGGTCAAATCTGACAGCCAGAGAGATGTTTTTTTTCGTCACAAACTGTTGCAGCGATTTCAATGATCCGCTTTTTCCTGATTTGACTTCAATGGGGATGATCAAGGGGCCATGGGAAATGACATAGTCGATTTCTGCATTGGCTGTTCTGGCCTGTCTGACCCAGAAATGCAGTGATGGTGAGCTATTCTGAGCTGTCAACAGGTGCTGGCCGATGAACTGTTCGGCAATGGCGCCTTCATTGACAAGATCACGGTCAGGAAAGGATTGCAGATAGGTCCAGTCATTGCCGCAGATATGGTTCATCAGTCCGATATCCATGAACACTAATTTGTAAACCGTGTCTTTGATGTCTGAGTTTAATGGAAGACCGGAACAGTGGCTGTGATGAACCCTGTGACAGATTTTTGCTTTTGACAGGAGATCCAGGATTTCTTTTATTTTTCCGGAGGGGTGTTCCCGGGAGATATTGCTGTATTTGACTTTCTTTCCGACAAGTCGAGGGATGGTCCTGAAAACTCTCTGCATAAGTACCAGCTGGTTGGACTGGGCATATTTGGAAAAATCATCTTCATAAGTTTCCGAGATCGACCGGTGAACATCTCCCACATCTTTGAGGGAGCCGCTTTTACACCATACCTGCACTGCCTCCGGCATGCCGCCTGTAAACACATATTTGCGCTGCGCTTTTTTGAGTTTTTCATGGGCCGCCGCCGGGAAGGAGGCTGTCATGGAAAAATCCTCTATATATCTGGTTAGGGACGGCTCAACAGCCAGGAGGAACTCGGTGAACGTCATGGGACCCAGATGCATGTATTCGATACGGCCGACCGGCATTGAAAATGAATGATCAGCAAGGGTGTATTCCATAAGTGACCCTGCGGCAATGACGGGGAGCGCTTTTTTTTCTTCATAAAAATATCGCAGAAGCTGGAGCGCGTGGGGTGTCGATTGTATTTCGTCAAGGAAAAGGATGGCACCGGGGGTCGTAACCGGTATGCCGCTCAATGCTTCGATTTCTCTTAAAGCCGCATCTGTATCAAGGGTTTTGAAAATATCATCCAGAAACAGGTGCCGCTCCAGATTGATTTCTATCAGGTTTTTTTTGTTTTTCCTGGAAAATTGCCTTACCAGTGTTGATTTTCCGACCTGGCGGGCACCTCTGATAACCAGTGGTTTTCGGTTTGATTTGTTGATCCAGGTTTCGAGCCGAGATTCTGCCGAACGATACATCATAATAAAACACCCCCATATTTTTGTTTAATTTATAATAAAATACGGGGGTGTTGTCAATGACATGGTTTTCAACTGACGATCCCCTTCATGGTCCTGGACCGGGCATAACCGGTCAGGCCGGATTCGCCGTGTGTGCGGCGGATCTGATCCAGGGTCATGAATTCAACGGAGGCGCCCAGGGCATCGCCGATTGTCCCTGCCGGCATTTTTTTCTGTACAGATCATCTGTTTTCTGTCAGAAAATGGTCTGATCGGAAAAACGGATGGGGTGAGATATGCTGATAAATTCATTTATACATATACCGGGGGTCGGGGCGGTCACGGAGAAACGGCTGTGGACGGCGGGGCTGCTGGACTGGCACCAGGTGGATGCTGCCGTTGCCTGTGATGTTCCCGCCGGAAGCCTGATGCGCATTGCCGCAGGCATGGCGGCATCCTGTGAACATCTGGACAACAACAACCCGGCCTATTTTGCGGATCTTCTGCCGGCCGGGGAGCACTGGCGGTTTTTCCCGCAGTTCCGGAAAACCACGGCGTTCATCGATATTGAAACCACGGGCATGG
>JAABSK010000344.1 GCA_011390435.1 Desulfobacteraceae bacterium
TCACCGCTCACCAGGTTCCGGATCTCAACACAATCGCCACCTGCAAAAATATCAGGATCGGTTGTCCGCATGCAGGCATCCACAAGAAGGCCGCCAAATCGTCCCACTGCCAGACCTGCAGCAGAAGCAAACCGGGTATTGGGACGGACACCTGTTGCCAGAACAACCATTTCGCAGGGAATCGTGCCGTTTGAGGTTTCAACTGAAGTCACACCGGATTCAGGATCGCCATTGATGCGTTGAACCGTTTCAGAAAGCATCAGCGTGATATCGTTCTTTTTCAGGTTTTCCTCGACAATTCTGGACATATTCCTGCCCAATGCTGCCGGCAGAACCTGGTCAGCCATCTCAACAAGGGTCGTTTGAATGCCCCACAGATCCCCAAGTGCTTCTGCCATTTCGATTCCGATGGCACCGGCACCGATCACCACAGCATTTTCCACCTGCCCTTTGGAAATGATATCTTTGATCGCCTTTGCAGTATGCAGATTGGACACCGGGAAAACACCTGGCAGATCCACGCCCGGAACGGGCGGAATCAACGGTGTTGCACCAGTGGCAATCACCAGTTTGTCATATGCCAGACTGTCGGTTTTGCCGGTATCCAGATACAGAACTTCCAGTTTTTTATCTTTCCGGTCAATGGCAACGGCTTCAACCCGGGGCAATATCTTGACTCCTTTTGCAGTTCGAAAAAATTCAGGGTCTCTGATGACATGGAATGAAGTGGAGCAAAGCCCTTCAATATCGGCAATGTCCCCTCCGACATAATATGGTATGCCGCACCCACCGTAAGAGATCATATTATCGCGGTCAATGACCGTTATATCCACATCAGGATCAAGTCTTCTCAGCCGTGCCGCGACCTTGGGGCCCAAAGCGACAGCACCTACAATAACAATACGTTTTTTCATTTCATTTCCTTTATGCCACAGGTGTTGAAACCAGCTGTTTTCAGCATTTGTGGCCCTTTTGTGTTTTTAAAATTCGCACCATCAAAATCACATCCACCCAGAACAATATATGACTATTTTCATTTTGTTAAGCCCCTTTTTTCCCAATGTGGGTTTTTCATCAAAATCGCCTTTATTTATCGAATCCAGATATGTTAAAACACAGCCGACATTAACTCAAACAGAAAAAGGATGCAGGCATGAGCCAGACGGAAAAAATATTATGCATCAAAAGAGACAACCTTCCATCCTCTTGGGTTCAGCAAAGAAGTGTTGTTCAGCTGTCATTCAATGAATTTACTGCTGAATGCACCAGGGCTGGTTTCGATTTTATCACCCGGCGCGCAGCAGAAAAAGATCCGTCATTAAAACAGATCATCCCCTATATTGTTTTGCAGACCCGGGATCTGAAAAAAACCGCCCTTTACAGCAGAAATGGAAGTGAAAAGCGGCTCCACGACCTTCACTCGATTGGCATCGGCGGCCATATCAATCCTGAAGACCGTCGCACACCTTTGTCAGATTTCAAACAGATTCTTACCTGTGGAATGAACCGGGAACTGGATGAAGAACTCATTTCCAGACCGGCACATGACACACCGGAATTTGCAGGCCTTATCAGTGAAGACATTACCGATGTCGGAACCGTTCATCTTGGAGCGGTCTTCAGAATATTGACGTATCAGCCTGAGGCATTTACGCCGGGAAATGAATTGTGTAATTTTCACTGGGTACCGACCCATGAACTTGGTGATCAGCCGCTTGAACTGTGGTCTGAACTTGCCCTGGAACTGATTCGATCAGGGTCAGCCCCGGAATACCTTTGAAACAAAAGACGATCTGTTTTTCAACAGCTTGGATCCGCGCGTGATTTTACACAGACTGATGCCATATTTTTCTGCAATCTTGCGCTGAGGCAGGCCGTTATTCAGATCTGTCAGCAGCTTCCACCTCAGGGAAAGCGCCTCCAGTTCCGACGGGGTAAACATATCCGTAAAGAACAATTCCAGATCATCCAGATTATCAATTGATAAAAAAACCTTTAACAAATTCTGATCAACAGTCATGTACCATCCTTGTTTGATGCCATTGTTCAGTCCAGTGATTTTCATATTTTCAGCAGGCATCGATTATGATTCTTCAAAAAACTGCACCTGATACACCTGAACATCCAGAGTTCCTGACTGCCACTCATTTTCAGGAAGCCCGGCCTTTAAACACAGTTGCCCCAGAAACGACTGCGGAGCCGGTAGCTGCTCCCATACCTGGGGCAGAAACGTCGCCTGGTATCCATTTTTTTTTATCATCACCCCGTCAATGCCGGGCCGAAGTTTTGAAATCAGGCCTGTTGCTCCGTCATATTCAAGGGTCTGCAGCGGTGTTAAAATACTGACCTCGATATGGATATCGTTTAATTCTTCACCGGTCAGAGGGCGGAACCGTGAATCATTGAATGCTGCATGGACCGCATTGTCTTTCACATCCTCGAAAAGAGGTTTTTCAGGGACAATGGTTCCAATACACCCTCTTAATGCACCCTGTTTGTGAAGGGTGACAAAACTGCCTCGATAGGCATTTAATGCCGGCATGTCAGCTGTGACGTCTATTTTGCCAGCGGGACTTTTTTCTTTGCCAAAGCAGCGGGAAATTTCCTGCCGGGCAATTTTCAGCAGCAATCGCCCCTCTTTTTCAGATACTGCATTGTCCATCACCTGGCCCTCCTTTATGCATCTTTTTGCTTTGCTGAACTCTTTAAAACAAAAAACACTGTAAAACAACAAAAATCAAAGCATTTAATACTTTCTTATAATTTAATACCGCTTATGTGTCTATAAATCCCATCATTTCATATTCACGCCAGATAATAATCCGGCATAACCCGGTTTGACGCCGACCTGAATCCCAAATATGATAATAACATATTCTTCATCTTCCGCTCATATTTCGTTTTGTACCATTATGATGCACGACTGATATCAATCCAATCATCTTATAATACTGGAAATTACAATGGCAACCATCGTGGATAAAAAACTCATTTGCCGGCTGATTGAAAACGGAGTTGAAGCCGCTTTAATTCCCGGGTTTATCCGGAGCCTGGCAAATGCATATCTCATTGATCCGCAAATGTCCCTTTTTCAAGCCAACAAGCGTTTGAAATACCTGGGCTGGGAAGATGTGGATCTGGACTATCACACCCTGCAACTGGCGATAGACTCCCTTGAAACCAAAGGAATGAGTCAGTTGAAATACAAATCCGCCCCATGGTATGTGATCGGATTCAAACCCACCGTTTCTGTCAAATACTGAGTCTCTGACCGGCTGTTG
>JAABSK010000345.1 GCA_011390435.1 Desulfobacteraceae bacterium
AGTACCTGCAGCACATGCCCGAAGGACACATGGAACTGACCAATGTCATGTTCGCCCCTCTGCTGTTCGGCGGCATCAGCGCAGGGGTTATCGGCCTTGCAAACAAGCCGGGCGGATTTAACAGAAAAGATGCACAGATTGCCGGATCATTCGGAGAAATTGCAGGGCTGGCACTGAAGCACAGCAAGATCAGAGAAGATCTGGTCAAACAGGATCAATTCAGCCGCAACCTTCTTGAGCAGTCTCCCATTCCAATACTGGTGATCAATCCCGATCAAACCATTCGATTTGTAAACCGGGCCTTTGAAACCCTGACCGGATTTTCATCCAAAGCGGTTATCGGTATTGCGCCCCCATATCCCTGGTGGACAGAAGATACGTTGAAAAAAATCAAAGCTGATTTTTCCCAGGCCTTTAAAACGGGGGCGGTAACCCTGGAAGAAAAGTTTCAGAAAAACACCGGTGAGATCTTTTTTGTTGAGATCACTTCCCGCCCGGTTTTAAATCACAACGGGCTGTCATACTATCTGGCCTGCTGGGTCGATATGACCGATCAGAAAAAAAAGGAAGAAACGCTTTTAAAAACGCAGGAAGCGCTTCAATCCCATGCCCGAAAACTTGAAGAGATGAATACCGCCTTGAATGTCCTGGTCGAATACCGTACCCAGGAAAAAGAAAAATTTGAAAAAGCGCTGATCAAAACATTTGAAAAACTCGTATTTCCTCATTTCATCGGCCTGAACCAACCAAAAACACAAGAAGAGCTGACAGCAACCCTCTCGATTCTTGACCGGACCATCAAAGAGATTCTGTTGAAAGGGGACAGCCCGGCATTGTCATTCTATTCACGACTGACCCCCATGGAATCCCAGATCGCCTTTATGATCAAAAATGGTAAAACCTCGAAAGAAATTGCAGCAATTCTAAGGCTCAGCGAGCGGACCATCTATTTTCACAGAGAAAACATTCGAAAAAAAATGGGCCTTGCTTCCCATTCAAATCTCAAAACCCATTTGCAGTCAGAAAACCTGTAATCACCAGATACGACCTGTAAACAACCTGGTAATTATTTGTAAGGTTATCCCGGAACGATTCTGCTATTGTCATTATTGATAAGTGAAAATCAAAAGGGATAACAGATGATCAGATCCGCCCGGAACCCGTCGGAATTAAAAACCATTTATGACAATGTGCCGGTCATGATCTGCCTGCTTGATGAAGACCGGCAGGTACTCTATGCAAATCCAGCCCTTACCGCGTTTGTGGGATGTTCAGAAGACGAATTAAAAGGAAAAACAGCCTGCGGCGTTATGGGCTGTGTCAATGCAATGGATGCCCCGCAAGGGTGCGGATATGGTGCAGACTGCAAAGATTGCACCCTGCTGGCTGCAATCAATGACACCTTCAAAACCGGAACCAGTCATCATAACATTGAAAAGAACATGACCATCGGATCTGACGTTGATGCGAAAACCTTCGCATTTGTCGGGTCGACCGCGTTTATTGATACGCTGGAAAACAGCTGCCTGCTGCTTTGTCTGACAGACATTACCGAACGGGTGAAAATGGAGGCAACACTGCGGGAAAGTGAAGAAAAATTCCGGCAGACCTTCCGCATCAGTCCGGATCCTATCAATCTCAACCGGCTTACCGATGGAGAATACATCGATATCAATGAAAGGTTCACTCAAATCATGGGCTATTCCCGTGAAGAAACCATTGGCAAATCGTCACTTGAACTTGAAATCTGGAATGATCCAAGAGACAGAGACCATCTGGTTGAAAGGCTCCAAAAATACGGTGTTGTTGAGAATATGGAGGCTGAATTTAAAAGCAAAGACGGACAGATAAAGGTCGGCCTGATGTCTGCCAGAATATTGACCATTGAAAATGAAAACATCATTCTTTCTGTTACGCGGGATATCTCCGATATCAGGCAGAATGAAAAAGATACCCAGACCCTTGTTGAAACAACCATCGGCAAAACAGGCCAGGAGCTGTTTGATGTTGCCGTGACAAAACTCTGCGAATGGCTGAACTGTGATTGCGCCATCATTGGAAAAATCACACAAAACGATATGATAACCGCTCTTTCCATGAAAATGGATGGCAACTATGTGTTTGATTATTCCTACCCGCTCAAAGGAAGCCCCTGCGATGAATCTGTCCGGAAATGTTTTTGTGCCTATCCTGAAAATGTCAGCGCTTTCTTTCCAGACGACCCGGATTTGGTTCAAATGGGTGCGCAAGGGTATGTGGGCATCAGCCTCAAAGGTAAAGACAACGAAATCATCGGTGTTTTTTGCGGTATCTCTCGACAAAAACTGAAGATCAAAAAAAATACCGTCAGTATCATGAACATTATTGGCGCCCGGGTATCTGCAGAAATCATCCGTCTGGAAACTGAAACAGAAAAAGCAACCCTTGAGATGCGGATTCAGCAGTCCCAGAAAATGGAAGCCATCGGAACCCTTGCCGGTGGTATCGCCCATGATTTTAACAATATCCTTTTCCCCATCATCGGTCATTCAGAGATGCTGCTGGAGGGTCTGCCAGATAACACTCCTTTTCAGGACAGCCTCAACGAGATTCATGTCAGCGCATTACGGGCACGGGATCTGGTCCAACAGATCCTCGCCTTTGCACGCCAGGAAAAAAACGATCTGAGACTGATGAAAATGCAGCCCATCATCAAAGAAGCCCTGAAACTGATCCGGTCCTCCATTCCCACCACCATTGCCATATCCCAGAACCTTCAGCCAGACTGTGGCACAGTGAAAGCAGACCCCACTCAGATCCATCAGATTATCATGAACCTGACCACCAATGCCTACCACGCCATGGCAGAAACCGGCGGAGAACTTAAGGTAAGCCTCGAACAGGTTGTGTTGGACAAAGATGATCCGATCACACAGGACATTCGTCCGGGTCCATATGCCCGGCTGACGGTTTCAGATACCGGCACAGGGATTACAGAAGATTGCATCCCGCGCATCTTTGACCCGTTTTTTACGACAAAGGAAAAAGGCAAGGGAACCGGAATGGGCCTGTCCGTGGTTCACGGAATCGTGAAAAACATGAATGGTGCTGTCCAGGTATTCAGTGAGCCGGGAAAAGGAACTGAATTTCAAATTTATCTGCCGGTTGCTGGATCTGTTTTCGAAAAACAACCGCCCGAAACAGACCAGCCCTTGCCCGGTGGAAGCGAACGTGTGCTGCTGGTGGATGATGAAACCGCCATCATTGCCATGGAAAAGCAGCTGCTGGAGCGGTTGGGA
>JAABSK010000346.1 GCA_011390435.1 Desulfobacteraceae bacterium
GGCCCGATTCCCTGGATCGCCGGGACCTGGCCGGCCGGGTTTTGGCAAGAACCTATGAAATAATGATCAAAAGAGACCGGCCCCCCCGAATAGATACCCTGGATGATTTTTTTGAACTGTCTCTGTCAGAAAACAACACCCTGGCATTCCTGGAGATCAAAAACAAAGACACCCATTCTCTGACCCCCTCTCAGGTACGGTTGTTTCTTGAGGAAAAACGCATCACTTTCGGCATTATTCTGGACCATGACATTGAAATGCGGCTGTATGAACACATGTCGGGTGACGAACCGTTCCTGGTAGCCCAGGGAAGAGCGCCGGTATATCCGAAACATGCTGAAATCCGTTATTTTTTTCCGACAAATTTCCGAAAATCCGGCAGTGTCCGACCGGATGGAAGCATCGATTTCAGCGACCGGGGAGACATCCCCCATGAGGAAGCCGACACGCTGCTGGCACAAAAAACATTTCCCGAACCGGGCATTCCCGGTGTGGATGTATTCGGCAGCCCCCTTTTGGTGGAGACCCCGAACGACCTTGTGTTTTCCACCGGCCCGAACACCCGGTTGTCTGAACAAGAAGATAAAATATATGCAGATATCGCCGGACAGCCCCATCTGGATGCTTTGGGCAACATATCGGTCTTTGCTGAACACAAAATCTAGGGGGACCTGGGGTTTGAAACCGGAAATGTGAATTTCAAGGGCCATGTCATTGTCACCGGCACAGTTAAACCGGGGTTCAAGATCCGCTTACATCCTTGACGGCAAAGGAGATCAACGGGGTACATATTGATATCGACGGGGACCTCAATGTCTCTTTGGGCATCGTGGATACAAAGATGGTAAAGGTCAAGGGTTCGATCCAGGCAAAATTTGTCCACAATTCAACCATCAGCGCTTTTGGAGACCTGACCGTGCAAAAAGAGATCATCGATTCCGCCATCTGTCTGAGCGGGGCCTGTGTCAATAAAAACGGGGTGATCATCAATTCGGAAATCTCCGCAAAAATGGGGATCCAGGCCGGTATCGTGGGAAAACCCGGTACCCGGCCATCCACTTTCCGGATGGGGGTGGATGAACAGGTCGACCGGCTGGTGGCGGAAATGGACAAAAAACAGGCGGTCCTTGTCCGCAGAATGAATGACTATACCGCCGGGATCGCCCGGCTGGAAAAGGAAAACCGGGACCTGCATGCCGGCATATCTCAACATGCCCATGTCCAGGACCGGGCTCAGCTGGAAATGAAAGGGCTTGAACAGCAGATCGATACGGCCAAAGCCTCCGGGGATCCGTCGGGGGCCAAAAAGATGACCGCTGCATTGAAAATATTGAGACAGAAAGCCGAACAAGCCGAAGAACAGATCAATGCAGGATTCGGGCGCCAGGATGCCATTGCCGCGGAAATTGCTGAAATCACCCGGAAAATGGAAGGACTGGAGCGGTTGAATACAGAGATGGCCATGGAAAAACAAAAATTGATCGGGTTTTCAAACCAACAGGAGCCGTTGCCTGAAATGACGGTGGCCAGGACAATTGAAGCCGGCACCCGGATTTTCGGCCCCAACACCGCCTTGGTGCTGCGCCATGCCGCAACCCGATGCCGAATAAGGGAAACCGCCAGAATCCCGGTCCGACCTGGCGGACCGGCTTATTTTGAAATCAAGATCCATTAAAGGCAGGGCCAGGATTGATATGCCATTTTCAATGGTCCAATACCTGCCGCACTTTAGCGCCCAGCGCATGGATCGATAACGGCTTCTGGATGAAATGCACCCCCTCTTCCAGAATACCCTGGCCGGCAACCACGTCTGGGGTGTATCCGGACATGAAAACAATTTTCATGTCCGGATAGAGGGGGGTAAGCTGTTCGGCCAGTTCCAGGCCGTTCATCTCCGGCATGATCACATCAGTCAACACCAGATGAATCTTGCCGGCTCGGTTTTTCGCCAGTTTCAGGGCCTCGACCGGACAAGACGCCCTTATAACAATGTAGTTCAAGCTTTTCAGTAAATGTGCCGCCAGGTTCAGAAGGGCGGGTTCATCCTCCACCAGCAAGATGGTCTCGCCCCGGCCGGTAACCGGTTTCTGCTTCTCCGGTCCTGTTTCCCCATCCATGCCGGTCTTGTCACGGGGAAAATAGAGTTTAAAGGTGGTTCCCCGGCCAGGCTCGCTGTAGACGTTGATGAACCCGTTGTTCTGTTTCATGATGCCGTATACCATGGGGAGGCCGAGACCGGTTCCCCGGCCCACCTGTTTGGTGGTGAAAAACGGTTCGAAAATGTTATCCAGGGTGGTTTTGTCCATGCCGCATCCGTTGTCACTGACTGCCATCATGACATACTCGCCCGGGATAAATCCTTTGTGTTTTGCGCAATAGTCGGAATCAAAAACCACATTCTGCGTTTCGATGATGATCTTTCCGATGCCTTCGATGGCATCCCTTGCATTGACACACAGGTTCATCAGGATCTGATCCACCTGGGACGGGTCGATGTAGACCTGCCACACCCCGATTCCCGGGTGCCAGGAAAGGGAGAGATCTTCTTGCAGCAGCCGCCGCAGCATCTTGAGCATGCCCTCGACAGCCGAGTTCAGGTTCAGCATCACCGGGGCAACCGTCTGTTTGCGGGCAAATGCCAGCAGTTTGCGGGTGATCTCGGTGGCGCGCTGGGCCGCATGCTCAATCTGTTCAAAATCGGCATACCGCTGATCAGATCTATCCATTTTCATTATGGCCAGCTGAGCGGTTCCCATGATGACACTGAGCATGTTGTTAAAGTCATGGGCCACACCGCCGGCCAGCCGGCCCACTGATTCCATCTTCTGGGCTTGCTGGTACTGGGCTGAAAGTTCCAGCTGCTGGGTGATGTCCCGCTTGACAGCCACATAGTTGATGATGTTGCCGGCACCATCGATCACCGGGGAAATGGTTGCCTCTTCTGTAAATTTTCTGCCGTCCTTGTGTTTGTTGACCATGCGGCCCTGCCAGATGCGACCGCTGGTGATCTCTTTCCACAGCTGCTGATAAAACGCCTCGTCCTGTTCGCCGCTTTTGAGAATGCGCAGGTTCCGGCCGAGAACTTCGGTCAGGGAATATCCGGTCACTGTTTCAAAGGCAGGGTTGACATACTGGATCGTGCCAGCCGGATCCGTGATCACGATGGTCTCCCCGGCCTGCTCCACAGCCATGGTCACTTTCTGGAGTTCGGCCTCCCTGCCCTCCCTGGCCTGAACTTCCGCTTTCAGATCCTCCAGGATGCGGCGT
>JAABSK010000035.1 GCA_011390435.1 Desulfobacteraceae bacterium
AAAGATGAACGAAATTTTACGGTTTCCACACCCAAAAAGCTGGGCAAAAGCGCCTTTCCCTATGATCAGATCATTAAATCCGTCCATGACAATGACGCCGATGCCCTGAAAGTCAAACCCATTTTTGATGCCCTGCCGCTAAAATGGACTCCCGGCTTCAACCTGACCACCGGGCAGGAAACATTGATCCCGTTTAACTGGTTTTACATGATCAATGAATTCAACGGCCCCAGTGCGGGCAACTGTACAGAAGAAGCCCTTTTACAGGGAATATGCGAACTGGTGGAACGGCACACATCTTCCCTTGTCAGCCATCACCAGCTGAATGTTCCGGGTATCCGCCTGGAGTCCTTTACCGATCCCTTGGTGGTGGAGATGCTGGCAAAGTACAAAAATGCCGGAATCCAGGTCTTTGCCTCTGATTTTTCCCTTGACACCGGCATTCCCACCATCGGCGTGCTGGCATGGGACCCGTCCACTTTTCCCGATCTCAGTGAGATCGTCTGGACCGCCGGCACTGCCCCTGACCCTGAAAAAGCCATGAGCCGGGCCCTGACTGAGACCGCTCAGCTGGCAGGGGACTTTAATTCAGGGTCCAATTACGTTGCCAGCGGCCTGCCCAAATTCACCGATATCAACCAGGCCCGGTTTATTACCCATCCCGCCACCATGATCGATGTCACCGCACTGGCGGATCTGTCTGACCAAAACATTAAAACCGAGGTGGAGCATCTGATCCATACCCTTGCTCACCGCGATTTCCAGGCCATGGTAATCAATACAACCCACGCCGGACTCAACATCCCTGCTTTTTACACCATCATCCCCGGTGCCCACTTCAGGGAACGGGCAGTATCAGCCAGCGTGGGCATGTTCTCCGCCAGGCTGATCACAGAACAGTTTGATCCGCTCCAGGCACTGGCACGGCTGGATGATCTGGAAACCGCGCTTCCCGGACAGTACTACACCAGTTTCTACAAAGGACTCATGCTCAGCAGCATCCAGGATTATACCGCCGCACTCAGCGAGTTCCAGGCCGCTCTGAACCGTGGCCCGGAAAGGCTCAACATGGCAGATATCTATTCCCATATGAGCGCCTGCCAGAAAGATCTGGCACAATATGAGGCAGCTGTCACCACCTGTGAAAAAGGACTTGACATTGATGCACAGCGCCCGGATATATACAATACCATGGGATTTTGTCATTTCATGACCCGGAAATATGAAACCGCTATCTCCTGTTTTGAATCTGCACTGGCTGTGGATCCCTCCCTTGCCATCAACTACGCCAATATCGGCTCGAGCTACCGGGAACTCGGTGACTTCAAACTGGCGGTAAAATACTATGAAATGGCACTTGAAATCGATCCAACCATCACTTTTGCACAGGACAATATTGAGAGATTAAAAAACAGATGCTGAATCAGGAAAACAGTTCTTGGAAAGAGAAAACGGTCTCGCCAAGTGATGTACTCAAAAAAATCACCCCGGGAATGAACATCTTTATCGGCACAGGATCTGCCGAGCCCCGGACCCTTGTCAACTGCCTGATGCATGCCAAGGGATACAGTCTTCAGGATTTAACCCTGATCCAGCTGGTCAGCTTTGGAGATGCCATCTCCTACAAAGCCCTTGAATCCAAGCGGTACCGCTTGAAAACCTTTTTCTCCGGATGGGTGTCTGCTCAGGCCATCTCTGACGGCCATGTAGATCTTGTTCCTTCGCGATTTTCAGCCATTCCCCAGCTGTTCAAAGACGGCCAGGTCCCCATTGATGTCGCCTTTGTCCAGATCACGCCGCCCAACCGGGCGGGTTACTGCAGCCTGGGCGTGGGCGTGGATATGGCAAGGCTGGCCATGGAACAGGCAGACCTTGTGGTGGGGGAAATCAACCATGACATTCCCTTTACCTTCGGAGATACCTTTGTTCCGTTTGACGCATTTGACATGGTCATTGAATCCATTGATGCCCCTTTTTATTTTCCGCGGTTTCCGGTTGCCCCGGTATTTGACCGGCTGGCTGCCAATGTGGCCTCGGTGATTGATGACGGAAGCTGCCTGGCCTTTACCTTTGGCCCGATTTTCGAAGCGCTGCCCAAACACCTGGCCCAAAAAAAGGATCTCGGTCTTCACACCCCGTTTTTCACAGATGCCCTGATGGACCTGGTCAGCAGCGGTGCGGTCAGCAACCGCAGAAAAGACCTGTTCCGCGGCAAAACACTGACCGCCTACGCCCTTGGTACACAGAAGCTGATGCAGTTTCTGGATAAAAACCCCATGGTGGAATTCCAGAGCATCGACAAGGTGTTCAGCCCCCTTGAAATCGGACGGAACCGCAGATTTGTCTTTATTCTTCCCGCAAGGCAGGTGGATCTTTCCAGCAGGGTATTGCTACACAACAGCCAGAACCAGGTCACCGCAGGGCCGGGGCAGATGGCAGATTTCTTCAACGGCGCTGAAATCTCCCAGGGCGGATATACCATCATTGCCCTGCCCAGCAGAAACCGGGACGGCCGCCCCAATATCTGTCTGGCCACGGAAAATGCCCCGGAAATGCTCAGCCTGCCGGAATCTTTTGATCTTGTGGCAACAGAACACGGCATTGCCCAGCTCAAAGGGAAAACCCAGCGGGAACGGGCCCAGGCATTGATCGAGATCGCCCATCCAGAAGACCGCCCTGCCCTGGTTGAGGGCGCAAAAAAAACAAACCTGATCTACAAGGATCAGATCTTTCTGGCGGAAAGCGCCCGGTTTTATCCGGCAGAGATTGAAACCACCCATACCTTCAAAAACAATCTCACGGTCCGGTTCAGAGCCATCAAACCTTCGGATGAAGACCAGATGCGCCGACTGTTTTACCGGTTTTCCGACAAAGCCATTTATTACCGCTATTTCAGCCCGATCAAAACCATGCCCCACGAAAAAATGCAGGCCTATGTCAATGTGGACTATCAGAGGGCACTTTCCATTGTCGGACTTGTGGGCGAGCCCGGCCAGCAGACCATTATTGCCGAAGCCCGGTATGTCCGGCACGAAGACAAGCCGTTTGTGGATATCGCCTTTGTTGTGGACGAAGCATATCAAGGCTATGGAATTGCCACGTTTTTATATCAGATGCTGGCCAGACTGGCCAAAGAAAAGGGATTCCAGAAGATGACCGCAGATGTCCTGCCGTCCAATGAAGCCATGCTCAGCGTTCTGAAAAAAGGAAAGCACCCCAGCCAGGCGAAAATCGAAAACGGGATTTATGAATTGACCATCGACCTGACCCGCTGATAATCCAAAAGCTTTCCAGAATCAAAGATCATCCTGGGTCATGATCTGGTCACGCCCGTTTTCCTTGGCCAGAAAAAGAGCATCATCCGCACGCTGGATCAATGTTTTCTCCGGTTCATTCATTGCATACACCGCAACACCCATGGATATGGTAATTTTCCCCATGGTTTCACCAGTCCCCTTGATCTTCCACTCTTTTGTGGACAGGGCCTGCCTGATCTTGCGTGCCACTGCAACCGCCCCGTCAAGAGGGGTTTCCGGCAAAAGCACCAGAAACTCTTCACCACCGTACCGGGCAGCAATATCATTTTTGCGCAGATGGCCTTTCAACAGCTGGGCAATACTTCGCAGCAGGCTGTCGCCCACCAGATGACCAAACAGATCATTTATCCGCTTGAAATAATCGATATCCACCATGATAATGGAAAACGGAGACTGGTTCTGTTTGGCACGGATCCGTTCCAGTTCCAGCTTTTTTTCAAGCCCCCGCCGGTTGAGCAGTGCGGTCAGCATATCTGTCTGTGCCTCTTCCTGGGATTTTTCAAGCTCCTGCTGCAATTGTTTCAGATCTTCAGAAGAGATCTTCATCCGGTTCTGGAGCCGTCTGCCTGAATTAAGAAGGTTGCGGGTTTCGTGCAGCATCTTTTCTACAATGATCTTCATCTGGGCCACATCATGGGTTTCCCTGACCTGGACAGCCAGCGCTTCCAAATGTTTTCCATGGCCTGACAGATCCCCTTCAGTTTCCGCCACATGGCCGAGGATCTCTCTGAGCATCAGAGACACTTTTGTCATCAAGCGGCTGATGATGATCCGGTCACCGTCTGCCACGTACTTCTGGTAGAGGGCCTCAACGCTTTTATCATTGATGGGTTGTTTCTGCTGAATGGAAAGGTCCAGCGCCTTTTTCAGCCTGGCATTTTTCCCGGAGACATACTCATACCAGACCGTATAGTTCACAGGAGTGACCGGCAGGCCGTATTTTGCAATATAATTCAAGGCCAGTCTCAGATATTCTCCTGCCTGGTTTTTTTCTTCTGTATAATTCATAGATCCCCTAAGATAAAAATCCTTTTCTGAAAGGCCTCATTTCACAGTTTTGCTGCCGTGTCAAGGCAAGGGATGAGATCCGATCCTCCCAGCTGGCCGCATCCGGCACACACCGCACGGCCCTTGCTCCAGCGTTTCACCACAAACACTCCCTGCCGGGTCAGGCACTCGGCAAAAGCCATCATCTCATCGTCAGATACCGAGGCATAGTTGAGGCCTTTTACCGGGTTATACGCAATCAGATTGAGGCGAACCTTCAGCGGCCGGATAAACCCGGCCAGCTGCCGCGCATCTTCAGGAGAATCGTTCACCCCCTTGATCAGAATATATTCAAACAGAAAACTGCCCCGCGGCGGCAGGGGGAAATTTTCCAGGCTGCGCTTGAGCTGTGCCAGTGGAATACGCCGGTTGATCGGCATCAAAGCGGATCGGGTCCGGTCATCTGCCGCGTTGATGGAAATGGCAAGGCGCAGCCCTTTCATCTCCAGCCGGGCCAGCCTGTCAATGCCGTCGGTCAGTCCGGCTGTGGAAACGGTGATATGACGAAGAGCGATATCAAAGCCTCGTTGCTGACTCATGACGGCAATCGCCTGAACCACTGCCTCAAAATTATCAAACGGTTCACCCATGCCCATGAACACGATATTTTTGATCTCTTTTTTCAGGAAAAATCTGGCATTGTACAATTGACCGACCATCTCCTCTGGCGTCAGGTTTCTTTTCAACCCCATCCTCCCGGTCCGGCAGAACCGGCATCCCATCCGGCACCCCACCTGGCTGGAAATACACAGGGTATTGCGGCCGGTCATGGGAATAATCACCGATTCGATCCGCAATTCATCTGCCAGCTGCGTAATAAACTTGGTGAGTCCGCCTTCTTCAACGGTTTGCACCACCTGGCCCGGCTGGAGATGAATCTGGTTCTCAAGACGGCGTGACAAAGACGGCGATGCTTTAAATTCAGCAGCCTCCAGAAAATCAGCACGCCCCAGCCTGAAAATCTCCCGGTAAAGGGCAGCGGCATGGAAAAGGCCTTTGCCAAACTCTTTTTCAAACCAGGCTGTCACCTGGTCCAGCCGGCAGGATAAAATATTCATATATGGATCAAATTTCCTTGTCTCTGGTAGTCCGGCTCCATTCATATCAGATATGATCTGCCTTTTCCATTGATTCCTTAAGAACACGGTTGAATCAAAAAACGCTTTTGCAAACAGGCTTGAGTTTTCACTGGATTTGTGATCTTCTATTAAAGAATGATTTTTTTTCAATCCATGACCCCAAAAAGCTTTCCAGGAAATTCATTAATGATTCGCCGTATGCTTGTTGCCATAATTTTATTCACTTTTGGACCATCTGCTGTTGCTGCACAGCTGCTGCCACAATTTCGGATTTCCCTGGAAAACACAGCAACGCATTTCCAGACTCAGGCGGTCAAGCGGTTTGCAGATGAACTGACGCACCGGCTTGCCAGCCACATCGATGTTCAGTTTTATGCCGATGCCCAATTGTTCAGGGACAGTGATGTCATTCAGGCGCTGGCCCAGGGCAAAGTGGAGATGGCGGTCCCGGGAACCTGGCATGTCATGCGGTTTGAACCCAGTGTCGGTGTCTTTCTGCTGCCTGTTTTCTATGGCAGAAGCGCACAAACAAACTACCGGATCCTGGACAGTGCTATCGGCGAAACCATCAATCGACGGATTGAAACCGCCCTGAAATTTAAAGTCCTTGGCAGCTGGATGGATCTGGGCCATGCACATCTGTTTGGCGTAAACCAGAACATCGAGCGCCACGCCGATATCAGAGGGCTCCGGGTACGGGTGGCCGGCGGCATTGCAAATATGCTCCGTATTCAAGCCCTTGGCGCCAGCCCATCGATCATTCCCTGGCCGGATCTTCCCGGATATATGCAGCAGGGACGCATCGATGCGGTGCTGACATCCTATGAAACCGTTAAAAGCGCACAGTTATGGAAAGACGGCATTCAATCTGTTTTTGAAGACCAGGAATATTTTCCCCAGTATATCCCCCTGGTGCGGGCATCTTTCTGGAATCGTCTGCCCCGAAAAATCCAGCAGGTGCTGACAGACACCTGGGCAGATCATGTTGATGGCTCCAGGAAAATGGCAGCAGATGCACAAAAACAGGCAAAACAGATCCTCATTCAAAACGGGGTTACGGTCTTCACGCCTGCGCCAGGCCAACTGGAAATCCAGCGCAGACAACTGCTCCGGCATCAGGATGCGTTCATACAGAAGCTGGGAATTGATCCTGCGCTCGCAGACCAGATCAACGAGGCATTGGATTCCCATGAGTAATCAAACCAACCGTTCCCGTCGCAGCCGTCTGCAGATTTTCATCACCCTGCTGTTTTGCATCATTGGATTGACCTTTTTCGGATTGAGCGCAGCCTCAATTTATCGGAACCGTATCCACCATGTTCAGGAAGCCCGGGTTAAATCCCGTTCACAGGCGCAGCTTCTGGGAGAAAACACCGCAGGCCTGATATATGCGGCAGACCTTTCACTCCTGTCCTTTTGTTCGATCATCAGCGATAAAACAGGTGAAAACACACAGATCCTGCCGTCGTCATTTGACCTTCTCACATCTCAACTGATTTACCTGCCCCAGATCCAGGAGGTCTTTTTCATCAACCCGCACCAGGAAATCGAATACACAACAGGGAGTACCGGAAAAATCCATTTGGCCAATTTTGACCGCCACAAGGATGCCTGGCTGGAATTTTCCATTGAAACCCGCCATTCAGAAACCGGCCATACAAAACTGTTGATGAGCCGCCGGGTTGAAAACAAAAACGGGAAATTTCTCGGGGTACTGACTGCGGTGATGGATTCTGAATTTTTTTATGACCGCCACAGTGCGTATCTCACCCTTGATGCCGCTGCCGTCATTTTGTTTGACAACCAGAAAAAAATCCTGGCAGCCTGGATGAATGCACCCGATGTTCACTCCTGGATCATCTCCCCGGACAATACGATTCTGCTGCCGGAGTCCATGGACAGCACTGTCAAAGGGGGCACCCATACTGTTGAAACTTCCAGCGCCATGATCTCCACCTACCAGATCCGGGGGTTTCCATACCATGTGGCAGTTGTGCATGCATGGCGCGATATTCTTCAAAACTGGTATCGCCAGACCCTTCGGGACATCTTCATTCTCTGTGCTGCCTTTGGTGCGATGGTGTTTACCATGATTCTGGCGTTTCGACAGCGAAAGCAGCGCAAAAAAGCGGAACATCAGTTGATCCAGCATCAGGCTGACCTTGAAAAAATCGTACTGGAGCGCACAGATCAGTTAAAACTGGCCAACCGGGAATTAACTGAAAAAAACAGAGCCCTGGAAACAGCAATGGGCGAAATCAAGACACTGAGCGGCCTTTTGCCCATCTGTATGCATTGTAAAAAGATCCGGGATGACAGCGGTTACTGGAACCAGCTGGAAGGGTATCTTCAGGAACACTCCAATGCCCGGTTCAGCCACGGCATCTGTCAGGAATGCACCCAAAAACACTATCCAGATATTGTGGATCCAACATCAGAATAAAATATTTTCATTCTGCAGCACCCGTTACAAGCGTGCTGCAGAATGTTTGTGCTTTCTTTTTTCTATTTCAGGACTGACGGCATATTTTTAATAATGGTTTCGGCATCTGTTACAATTTCCTGAACCATATCAGCAACCAGGGGAAGATCTTCAATCCGCTGGGCACACTCGCCACCCGCCATCATGGCTTTGCTTCGGTCGCCATCATACACTGCATTGATTGCGATCCGCTCATTTTCCATCAATTTCATGGCACCTTCAGTAACCGGTCCCGGGCTGTCCAGATAAAGCTCAGGCGTATATTCCAGGGTGTTTTTCTGGTGCTCTTTAGAGGTTTCTGTCTTGATCCAGCGGGCAGGTCCGACAAACCCTCTGGCAACCAATGTTCCGCGATCACCCGCTTCAACAATGCCTTGTTTCCAGAGTGGTGCAAAATCACTTTCCTGAGTCGCCAGGAACCGCGTTCCCATCTGCACACCCGCCGCACCAAGCGCAATGGCTGCGGCAAGGCCTTTCCCGTCGCAGAAACCACCGGCTCCCACCACTGGTGTACCACTGTCTTTTAACGCATCCACAACCGCCGGAAGCAGTACCATGGAATGCACCGGCTCCCAGGATGTATGGAAACCACCCTCATGCCCGGATGCCACAATCAGATCCACGCCGGCTTTCTGGCAGCGCAATGCACCCTTGACAGAGGGAATGACGTGCAGCCAGGTAAACCCGGCATCCTTGAGCACTTTTCCCCATGGCACAGGATCACCAGCAGATGTGAATACCACTTTGAAGCGCTCCTTGAGACTTGGGTCCTGTTCTCTTGCTTCGATGGCGGCCTGAATCACCAATTCAGCATGCTCGATCATCATGCCTGAAACCATCACGTTGATTCCAAAAATCCCGCCGGATTCCTTTGTTCCTTCTGCAGCCTGCTGGAACGCTTTCATCAGAATCTCTTTTTTATCTGCTTTTGGATCAGCACCTGCAGTATGTGCCCAGTGTTCATAAATCTTGTATTGGTCTTTTTGAGTCATTTCATGCAGACCACTGGTGGACATCAGTCCCAGGACGCCTGCATTGGCAGCAGCAATACTCAACTTATTGTTACAGAAAGGTCCCATTCCCGCCTGGATAATGGGATGTTTGACACCGAGCAGTTCGCACATCTTTGTTTGTATCATTTTTTTGACCTCATTTTTTTTAAGGTTAATAAACCCCCAATCGATTCAGTTAATTTTACACCATATGAAATTTTAAATAAAAGTACAAATAAAAATCAATTCTGACAAAAACCCCATGATTCTAATAAACCGCTTAAATCAAAAGAATATCCTTTATCAGAGAATCCAATTTTTCAGAATAAAACCAGAAGACGGTCGAAAAAAAAGGGTTTTGTTTTCATTATCTTTTTTTTACATTATAGTCTAACCTTTCAGTTTTTACTTTATAGTTTCGCCTGCGGCAGACAACAGCAGGAAATGGGTGAACCGCAATGACACAAACAGATCAGATCAACTGCTACAATGAATCAGGATTACAAATACCCTGCGCAGGAACCGGTCAGGATGGTGATACCCGGTCGGGAATTTCCTGGCCGGTACCCCGGATGGTCTGCGGCGGAGAACTGGTGGAAGATCGCCTCACCAGGCTTGTCTGGCCGAAAGATGCCGGATTGTCAGAATTTCCCATGACATGGCAGGAAGGATTTGAATGGGTGGCAGACATGAATCGTTCCAGCTGTTTCGGACTCTCGAACTGGCGGCTTCCCAGCCGGGAAGAACTGTTCAGTTTGGTCAGTCAGCAGCGCATCAATCCTGCGGTTGTCAATTCTGAATTATTTGTCAACATCTTTAACGGGTATTATTGGACATCGACACCCTGCGCCCAGTGGCCACGGCAGGCCTGGTATATCCACCTTGGCGGAGGACGGGTGGTAAAAGGGATGAAGGAACAATCCTATATGGTGTGGCCGGTTCATGACCAGGGACCTGGCAGCGCCCGTCTGAAACCCGGAGAAACACCTGATGAAAGACTGCGTTTCAACGAAACCGCCACCACAGCCCTTGACCTGAAAACCGGTCTCACATGGACTCGAAATGCCAATATCTGTGAAAAATCAATATCCTGGCAGGATGCCCTGGACACCATCCATCAAATGAATGTCGACACCCTGTACGGGTATCGTGACTGGCGGCTTCCAACGATCCGTGAGCTGGACAGCCTCACCCATATGGAAAAATGGGCGCCTGCCATTGCCGGTCGTGATCTCTTTTCTGCTGTCAGGCCGTTTTACTGGTCGTCAACCACCAGTGTTTTTGAACCGGGTTATGCCTGGACCCTGTATACGGAAGACGGAAACATCGGTGTCGGGTACAAGCCTGATCCTGAATTTCATCTGTGGCCGGTGAGAGGCGGATGGTCCACTCCATAAGTGCTGCCAGCCAAGCCTGTCATCTTCCACAAAAACAGCCATGGGGGAATTGCTGTCTAATAGTTGTAAAATCGGCTGCCTTGTGTTTAAATAACGGCCTGATGATAAATTGATGATTTTCATTGCAACTGTTTAAGGAATCACAATGGCCGCAAAACACCCCCTTCATTTTGAAACAAGAGCCATTCACGGCGGATTAAAAGACTCGCCATGGGAAGGTGCGACACTGCCGCCCATTTTCCAGAGCGCCGCCCACTTTCATGACAGCGCAGACAGCCTGAGCCAGACGTTTGCCGGACAGACCCGGGATCACATCTATATGCGCCTGACCAATCCCACCAGCCGGTTTCTGGAACAGAAGCTGGCAGACCTGGAATCCGGTGCCGGCTCCCTTGTCACCAGTTCCGGCATGGCAGCCATCAACAATACCTGCATGGCCCTGCTCCGTTCCGGAGATGAGTTCGTGGCCAGCCGTGCACTGTTCATGTCATCCTATACCCTGTTTACAACTGTTTTTAAAAAATTCGGCATCCATGTCCGATTTGCGGATCCGCTGAACCCGGATGAATTTAAAGCTGCCATCACCGACAAAACACGGTTTATCTACCTTGAAACCATCACCAATCCCGGCATGGAAATCGCTGATATCAAGAGAATATCAGACCTGGCCCACCATAACGGGCTGCCCCTGGTGATCGACAATACCCTGGCCTCTCCCTGGCTCTGCCGGCCGATTGAGCTGGGCGCAGATATTGTGCTGCATTCAACCACCAAATACCTTTCCGGCCATGGCGGTGCTCTGGGCGGCGTGATCGTTGATGCCGGACGCTTTGACTGGACCCAGGGCCGTTTTCCGGATTTTGAGCCGTTTGTCGCGCAAAAAGGCAACCTGGCGTTCCTCCAGAAAGTATTCAAAGAGATTCATGTGAATCTCGGCACCACGCCGGCTCCCCTGCATTCCTATCTGACCACCATCGGGCTGAGCACCCTGAGCCTGCGCATGGAGCGCCATATGGAAAACGCAACTGGTGTGGCAGCATTTCTCAACGCCCACCCCAAGGTCGACTGGGTAAATTATCCAGGATTTGAAGACCACCCATGCCATGCCATTGCAAAAAAGCAGTTCAGCAGCAGGGGATTCGGCGCCATGCTCACCTTTGGCCTCAAGGATCAGGCTGCCTGCTTCAAGGTGGTCGACACCCTTGAAATGATTTTAAACATTGCCAACCTCGGAGACTGCAAAACCCTGATCATTCACCCCTACTCATCCCAGTATGTCAGTTTTCCGGAAGCAGTGAGAAACCAGCTGGCCGACCCCAGGCTTCTGCGGCTTTCCGTGGGAGTGGAGCACCGTGACGATATCTGCAGTGACCTTGACCAGGCCCTTGAGTCTGTTTAACCGGCGGATCTGACATGAGTGAATACACCCAGCATGACAGCACCGGCGCCACTGTCGGCATGGTTAAAAAACAGTTTTTAACCATTGCTGCGCCGCCGGATACATTAACGCTTGAAAGCGGGGCGCGCATCGGACCGGTCACCATTGCCTATGAAACCTGCGGCACCCTGAATGCCGACAAAACCAATGTCATTCTGGTGCTGCATGCCCTTTCCGGAGATTCCCATGTGGCCGGGTACTATGATCCCAAAGATGCCAAACCCGGATGGTGGGATATCATGGTCGGCCCTGGAAAAGGCATTGATACAGATCACTATTTTGTAATCTGTTCCAATATCCTGGGTTCCTGCTCCGGCTCCACCGGCCCTGCATCCGTCAATCCGGAAACCGGGAAGCCCTTTGGAACGGATTTTCCAGTGATCACCATCGGTGATATGGTTGAAGCGCAAAAACAACTGATCGATCACCTGGGCATCCGCTCAATCCTGTCGGTCATTGGCGGCTCTGTCGGCGGCATGCAGGTTCTGGAATGGTGCACCCGGTATCCGGACATGGTTCAATCAGCGGTTGCCCTTGCCACAACCGCCCGGCATTCAGCCCTGGCCATTGCCTTTAATGAAGTGGCGCGCCAGGCCATCATGGCAGATCCCAACTGGAACCAGGGCCATTATTATTCAGGCCGGAAACCAGACATGGGGCTTGCCATCGCCCGGATGATCGGCCATATCACCTATCTTTCAGATGAGTCCATGCGCCTGAAATTCGGCAGAAAACTGCAGAACCGGTCTGCCCTGAGTTTTGAGTTCGGCGCGGAATTCCAGGTGGAAAGCTATCTCCAGCACCAGGGCACTAAATTTATCGAACGCTTTGATGCCAATTCATTTTTGTATATCACCAAAGCGGCTGATTATTTCGACCTGGCAGGGCAGCACGGCTCAGGCTCTCTGGTAAAAGCCTTTTCCAACTGCCGGTCCAAATTCCTGGTGGTCTCCTACACATCAGACTGGCTGTACCCCACCTATCAGTCCAGGGAAATGGTCAAGGCGATGAAAAAAAACACCCTGGATGTCAGCTTCTGCGAAATCGACTCCCAATGGGGGCATGATGCGTTTCTCTTGCCCAGTCCAAGACTGACCGCATTGATCCGCGGTTTTTTAAAAGGGGTGTTCCATGACACCTGATTCCCTTAGATACGACCTGAAAATCATTGCCTCCTGGATCGAACCGGAATCCAGGGTTCTGGGGCTGGGCTGCGGAGAAGGTGATCTGCTCCACTGGCTGAAAAAAGAAAAAAACGTCCGGGAAAAAGGCATTGAGATCGAGGAGTCCCGGGTGGCAAAATGCATTGAAAAAGGAATCTCCGTGCTCCAGGGAGATATCAATGAAGAGATGGATGACTATCCGGACAATGCCTTTGACTATGCCATCTGTTCCCAGACCCTTCAGCAGGTTTACGACCCGCCCCGACTGATCCGGTCCATGCTCCGGGTGGCCCGGATGGGAGTGGTCAGCTTTCCCAATTTCGGCCATGTCAAGGTGCGGCTGCACCTGGCCTTTTCCGGAAGGGCGCCGGTGACAAAGGAGCTGCCCTACCAATGGTATGATACGCCCAACATCCGGATATTGAGCATCAACGATTTCAAGCGTTTCTCAGAACAGATGGGGGTCAGTATTTTAAAGCAGGCCTCTATCAACACCAGGCATCACCAGCGCCAGGGGAAAATGATCCATACCCTGCCAAATCTGTTTGCCACCTATGGTATTTTTCTTCTGGGAAAAACCGATTCAGGATTGTAACGCACCATTTGACACCAGAACGTGATGAAGTTATATTACCGGCCATGGACACACCAACCCGGATATTCATGGTACTGTTCACCCTCTTTCTGGTGTCTGTACCCCTCGGTGTAACAGCCCTGGCTGTCACCACTCAGCACCTGGGCATCGTTATCTGGGCAGGGGCTGGTTTTTTTGTCTGCAGTGCGATCCTTTCGATCTGGTTTCTGAAGCACTTTACAACCTGTTTCACCCAGCTGCATCGATCAATTGAGCAGCTTTCCAATGAGCGGGACCGCAGCCAGGCCGCCCTTAAAAAAATTCAGGACGAACTGGAAATCCGTGTGGACGAACGCACCGCTGCCCTGAAAAAAAAGATTGAAGACCTTGCCCTGGCTGAAGAAAAATACCGCAAAGTCACGGATGCCTCACCTGTTCCCATTGCCGTGTTTGCCATGGACGGCACCCCCCTCTACATCAATCCGGCATTCACCCATACCTTTGGATGGACGCTTGATGAATTTGTCCTGGAAAAAGACACTTATATTCCCAGACAGGAATATGATCTGAATATGGAAATCCGGCGCAAAATCGTACGCGGCCAGGGTGGACAGGGCATTGAAACCCGGCGCTACAACAAGGCAGGAAAACTGCTGGATGTCATCATCAGTTTTGATGTCTGGCGGGGACAGGATAGCACCCTTACCGGCTGTGTGGTCATTTTCCATGATGTCACCCAGAAAAAGCAACTGGAACGACAGCTTTTCCAGTCCCAGAAGATGGAAGCCATGGGAACGCTTGCCGGTGGCATCGCCCATGATTTCAACAATATTCTTTCCGGTATTTTTGCCTTTACACAGCTGGCGGACAAATACGCAGGGGATGCGGAAAAAGCCCGGAACCATATCCAGCAGATTGTCAAAGGTGCCCAGCGGGCAGCCTCTCTGGTGCAGCAGATCCTGACCTTCTGCCGGCAGAGTGACTATCAAAAACAGTCCCTGAATCTTGACATTATTGTAAAAGAAGCCCTGAAGCTGCTGCATTCAACCCTTCCGCCACAGATTACCCTGGTTGAGGATATCGCAGCTCAGATCATTGTGATGGCAGACCCCACCCAGATTCACCAGGTGGTGATGAATCTGTGCACCAATGCCTATCATGCCATGATGAACGACCAGGGCGTGTTGACTGTCCGGCTTTACCACCTGGAAATATCCCCCCGGGACACACCGCCGGACCGGCAGATAAAACCGGGAAAATATGCCTGCCTCGAAGTACTGGACACCGGTCACGGCATGAGCCCGGATGTTCTTGAAAAAGCCTTTGATCCCTATTTTACCACCAAAGAAATCGGAAAAGGAACCGGTGTCGGTCTTGCCCTTGTCAAGGCCATTGTTGAGGCCCATGACGGATATATCGATGTTCACAGCACACCCAGACAGGGCAGCTGTTTTGCCGTGTATCTCCCGGCTGCAGACAGTGTGGCTGAAAACATGATCTCCGACCTGGAGGAACCGCCGATTGCAGGCGGAACAGAACAGATCATGGTGGTGGATGACGAACCCAGTATCTGCATGGCCCTGAAGGAATTTCTCGAAGACTTCGGCTATCAGGTGACAACATGTGAAAACGGTGTAACCGCACTGAAGCTGTTTGAGCAGGACCCTGAACGGTTTGATCTGGTGTTTACCGATATCAACATGCCTGGAATCAATGGTGAAAAGCTGGCAAACGCCATGCTGGATATCCGCAAAGACCTTCCCATTATTCTGTGCACAGGGTACAGTGAAAAAACAACTGAAATCCGGGCGCTCGCGGCAGGGGTCAGATTTTTTGTACAAAAACCGATCTCCAACCAGAAACTGGATGCCCTGATACGAACAGCCCTTGACACCCCAGCCGGGCGGCCCCCTGTCAAATCGCCGGGCACAGATACGGAGGACCACTGAAATGAATCCACAGACAGCAGCAGATCAGCAGCAGGCAGACCAATACCAGACCATTGAAAAGATTGTTGAACTTCTGCAAGCACCCCCTCCGGATAAAAATCTGATTGATGCGGTATCCGCTGCTGTCCGCATGACGCCTGCCCAGCTGGAGGACCTGATTCACCGGTGGACAGGCACCGGATTCAGCCAGTTTTCACAATTTTTAAACCAGAAACATACCTGCTCTAAAATCCTCTCTTCTCAGAATCAAAACAGCCTGACGATCACATCAACACGGGCAGACGCTTCCAAAAAATCCTCCAGAGACCGCGGGCTGGTGATCACCTATGGCTTTTTTACATCCGTATTCGGCCAGGGCCTGATGGCTGTCGCCCCGCAGGGAATCTGCTGGTTGACCTTTGTGCAGAATCAACGCCCCCGGCAAATGGTTGCTTTGCTTGAAGCGCAATGGCCGGACGCTCGCTATATCGCTGACAACGAAACCATCAGGCGCCTTTCACGCTCACTGTTTTTCTGTTCACCTGCGCCTGCCCACAGCCCCCAACTGCACCTGTACCTGCAGGGAACCGACTTTCAGATCAGGGTATGGAAAGCCTTGACCTGCATTCCCATGGGAACCATGGTGACGTATGAAACGATCGCAAATTATATCAATGCCCCAGGCGCAAACCGGGCAGTGGGCAGTGCGGTTGGAAAAAACCCGGTTTCCGGATTGATTCCCTGCCATCGGGTGATCCGGAAAAGCGGCGAATTCGGCAATTACGGCGGCGGCCCTGCCCGGAAAAAAGCCATGCTGGCATGGGAAGCGGCTCAGGCATAATTTTTTTTGACGGCGCTAATTTCTTGGTGTATACTCGACTTCAGAATTTAAATCGCATTCATTTATACCCGGTATCTGCCACGATTCCCTGATCGCCTGACTGCTGCCGCTCCTTTTCAAACCACACACGGATCCTGTTATATCATCGCGTTTAATCCACCTCCAGGTGTTTTGCGGCTGTGCCGGAAGGACATTTTTCATTCACGACACTTCACAGAAAGGATCTGTTATGAAGGATCACGCTTCACAGGTATTTCTTCAACGGGCCAGGGTCATCACCCTCATCCGGAGACTCTTTTTTATTCTTTTTATCATGGCCCTGCTGTATGCGCTGGCAGCAGGCGTGTACTCCACCCGTGTCATTTACAAAGTCAAATTAAATTATGCGGTGATTCTCGAGCAGTTTGGCGGCAAGCGCCAGGCAGTTACCCGTGTGGGATGGCACTACCGCCTGCCGTTTTTTACCCGGCTTGAAAAAGAGGTGCCCCTGATGAATCAGAACCTCTATCTTGGCGGGACACCAGAGCCGATCAGAATTATTTCCCAGGAAAATGTGGCGTTGTGGACGTCTGCCTCCCTGACGTTCAAAATCACGGATTTACGCGTCTGGGGAATTGAAAACCTGGCCCCTGAACGCCTGCTTCAGGGCGATTTTGACGGAATCGCCAAAGACACGCTCCAGGCTCAGGAAGTCAACAAACTGATCAGTGAGCGGGAAGCCATAAAGGAACTGATATTCACGGCACTGAAAAACCGCCCCATCAACGAAAACGGGCCAACGCTTGAAAAAAAATTCGGTATCCAGCTTGTCTCGTTTGTCATCAATGAAACCCGGTTCGGAGATAAACTGGTGGAGGCTACTGAAGAAAAGAAACGGCGCCAGCTCATTGCAGAAGCAGACAATTACGCAGCCGACCAGGAGGCAGATCGGATCAAAAAGCTGTACAAGGCATATCTTGATGGTATCCAGTCCCTTTATCTTGCCCTGGGCGGCTCTGGTGACCAGGAGGTGAATCCGGCCCTGCTTGAATTTTTATCCCAGCAGAAATGGGCCACTGCCTATGAAAAAAACCAGACTGACCAGAAAACGTTTGTCCTCCATGGCCTTGGCCGGTCACCGGCCCTGAC
>JAABSK010000347.1 GCA_011390435.1 Desulfobacteraceae bacterium
GCAGTCACTGACCACAAACGTCTGGTTGGCCGCCTTGTCATGGCAAAGGCACAGACACACGGCATCCACCAGGTTTTTGAGACCGATGAAACTCCGCTTGTTGTCAATCGCACCCAGCGGTATGGGCAAGCCGGCATACACCAGATTCAGCAGTTTAAGAAAATTGGCTTTCACACCCGGACCATACACCAGCGGCGGCCGAAGGATCACCACTTCCATGCCGGTTTCGGCCCCGATTTTTTCAAGAGATTTTTCCGCTTCATATTTTGCTGCCGCATAGGCATTTTGCGGGTTTGCCCGGTTGGTTTCACAGAATGGGCCGGTATCGCTCCGGCAGCCGTTCACAAGAATGGAACTCATGAACACAAACCGTTTCACTCCCTGCCGGGCTGCCTGTAGCGCCAGGTTCCGGGTCCCCTCATAATTGATCGAAAAAAAACGCCCATACCGATCAGGGCCGGGTCCAAATGGGGAAACATGCGCCAGGCCAGCCAGGTGAACCACCTGGTCAATCTCTTTCAGGCAGGGCGACCACCGGGTGTTTTTATCCATATTCCCCACCACATACCGGGTACAGTTACCAAATTGCGCCGCCAACTGTTCCTCACCGGGGTTTTTTCTAAAAACACAGGTCAAATGGTATTGTCGAAGCCGCAGTTCCCGGTACAGGGCCTGGCCCACGAACCCGGTGACGCCGGTAATCAGAACATTCATTAACCAACACCCATCAATTTTATCGACCCCTTGCCCACAATCCATCCCGGCTTGTTTAAATTTCGGATATGTGTAATAAACTTCGCTGCCGATGTCAATGTACATCAACAAATCAGGGCTTTCTGTCAACAAAACACTTGACTGCAACCACCAAAGGCTATATTGGATAAGTCATATTGCATCTGCGTTTCAGTCATGCACTGATTCAAAAATTTTACTGGTCTATGTTAAAGGAGATTGGATCATGAGACACACAAAAACAGTCACGTTGAAATTTAAAATCATTTTCCTGATTCTGGTGTCGATGACACTGTCATCGGTTCACGCCCAGGCCGCCCTGACCCAGAACGAGGTCTCCATGCTTTACGTATCCATCTTCAACCGGGCATCGGAAGGGGAAGGAAACACCTATTGGGGGAACCGTGCCGACCTGCAGACCATGGCGCAAGTGGCTGGGGCAATGCTGGACACGGATGCGGCCAGAAACTATTTTGGGGCAAGCCTGAACTCCAATCAGGCATTTATTGAACATATCTATCAGAACACCCTTAATAAAACCATCATGGATGATCCTGAAGGGATTGGCTTCTGGGTCGGGCAGCTCAATGCCGGTAAAACCCGCGGAGAGGTGGTGGCCGACCTGGTGGGAGTGATCAAGGATTATGCCCCGGGAGGCCCGTATTACGACGCCAATGATCCGGTCACCATAGCCGCTTATAACCAGTTCACCAACCGGGTGGCTGTTTCCAATTATATGGCCAATATGGTGCAGGCCCCTCCTGCAAACTGGGAGACAACAACCCAGTTCGGTCCCGGCGGTCTGAATGTCACCTTTAACGGGGCAACGGTCGACACGGCAAAACAGACCATCGATATTTTTGCCGGCAGCCCTGCCGGCCTGGTAGATGACATAGAATACTACATGGCCATGATCACCTCCGCCGGAGAAATGGCCCCCATGATGGATGAAATCAGTCCCCTGCTCGAGGCCATTCTAAGCGGGGACACCTCTGTGGTGACCATCACCCCCCCTCTGGACACCATCAATCCGTACAGTCCGCCGCAAACCATCACCATCACGGCAGATTTCGGGGATGTCGGGGCTGGCTATACCCCGGCAGGAAGCACTTCTGTCTACACGGGCACCACCGTGATCAATATCACCGGTATCTCATCCACCGCAACCGGACTGAATGCCAATGCGACCCTGACCGCCAGCGATGTGCGGCGGGATGGAGAGCTGATCCTGAACGGCACCGTGATGTTCAGCATCAATGCGGGGATGACCGGAGAAACCACCAGCCTCACAGCCAATGTCAATTTCTCAAATCTTGCCTCGTTGGATACCCGGATAAACGGGGAAATTACATTGAACATTCCGGGCATCAGTGGTGACGGACAATTGACCCAGCCTGTCACCATCACCCTGAACCAGCTTTCAACCTTGGATTACGAGATGAACGGCACGGTCGCCATAAGCCAGATATCATCTGAGAGTTTTAACGTCAACTTCAACGTCACCACCGACCAGGGTCCTGTTTCAGGCAATCTAAGGGCACAGATGAATCCGGCCAATATGGATCAAACAATACTTTCCACTCCGTCAGGCGCCCTGACTGTGGGCACTGCATCTCTGATCTTCAACCAGGTTGTCATGGATTCGAACACCTGTGTAGATGAAGGCCTGCCCGCTTCCGGAAATATCGTGGTCAACCGGGGTACGGAAACCGCCACCATCGCCTTCAGCAACTGCGCCTACACAGTGAACTGATCCGTGGCTTGATTTTTTTCCGCCTTTCAACAGGGGGGATGCCGGATGTTTTCAGGGCATCCCCCCTTTTTAATGCCGGCCGGGTCATTGTTGCCCCATGGGTCTGACCCCCATTATAAAAGATTGACTTTACTTTCCAAAAAAAATTACAATTTCCGATATCAACCAACAACGGAATTTGAACATCGTATCATGACAGCAAACGACTTGAATGTCCGGGCAACCAGGCAGATGCTCCTGATTTTACTTTTTTTGGTACTGGTTCTGGCCGGATGCCGGGACAGCGATACCAAGGCTCCGGTGAACCGGTCTCCATTTAAAATCGTTGTGGTTTCCGACATTCATGTCCGGCTGCCTGGAAACCCGGATGATGGAGATTATGACAACCAGGGCAACCTGGCCAATGCCATGCTCGCCGTCGACCGGATCAATGAAACCCATGCAGATGCCGATTTTGTTGTAGCCAACGGGGATCTGGTGGGATGCCTTTTCAGTGAAGTCCCGGAAGAGTATCTGACCCTTGAAAACAACCCCGCCGCTCAGTTCAAAACGCTGTTCGATCACTTGACACTGCCGTATTATGTCACTTTGGGCAACCATGATTACCACACCGGATACGATCCCGTGATCAGGGAACACCTCCCGGCAACCGATCCCGGTGCTGTGGAGACGATATGGGAATCCGTTCTGGGCGTTGTCCCGTATCATTCATTTATTCACAAAGGGATTCACATGATTTTTCTGAACAGCAACCGGGGCATAACTCAGCTGCTGCCC
>JAABSK010000348.1 GCA_011390435.1 Desulfobacteraceae bacterium
TATCCGATTTGATGCTGGAAAACAGCCGCAAGGCGTTTTTATGGAATTTATTGACCAGCGCAAGGAAGATTTTCAGCGTGTATTTGACGTGGTGAACCTTGAGAATCCCCATGGGATTCCAGACAGTGCATCTTTTAACCGGTATGCTGTTATCAAGCGCAAGACCAAAATTAATAAAAACGTGCTGGTCTGCCAGCGTGCCTATCTGGAAGATTCATGGATGGGAGATGGTGCCAATGCACAGGAAAATTGTTTTATCATCAGTTCCCGTCTGAACGGGCATAATGTCACTGCTCATGGGGCAAAAATCATTCATGCCGATCTGGGAGAAAAAGTGTTTGTTGGATTTAATTCCTTTTTACACGGCAGTGCCAAAAAACGGATTACCATTGGACCGGGGTGTGTTGTCGCACCCCATACCATCATGGACCTTTCAGAACCGGTGACGATCCCTGATGGTCACCTGGTATGGGGATATATCCGCACCCAAAAAGATGTGCCGGAGAACACCGTCTCTCTGGCAGAGCTGTCAAAGGTTTCAGCCGGGGAGATCCAGAAAGGCCGGATGTGCTTTAAAGGCGATGGCCGGCTTTTTGTGGACAGCTTTGCAAACCGTATTGAACATATCCTGGAATCCAATGGTGCCTATTATGACGGTACCAACCGGCCAGGCCATGCTCAGCAGAATCAGGACATTTCCTTTAACCTGATCCAGCCGTATCCGGAAGGGGCGCTGAACGGACTGTATCCCACGGTCGATATTGCCCCATAATCATGACCTGTTTGTTCCCTGCTGCTTCTTAAAGACGACCATTCAGCGGCAGGGACAGACAGGTGTGTAAAATCGATTTAAAAACTTTCAATGGTTTTGCGGTCAAGTGCGCTTAAAATGGCCGCACACCAGTTGACAGCGGCGTTGAAATCCGTGAGCGTGGCGATGCAGTGGTGCGAATGGATATACCGCACCGGGATACCAATGGTAATGGTGGGGATGCCCCGGTCATGAAGGGTGATCACGCTGCCGTTATTTCCGCCGCCTGACCGGACCGCTTCCTGGAACGGGATCTTGTTTTTTTGGGCCACCTGGATGGCAAACTGGACAAATCTGGGGTTACACAGGACAGAGCGGTCCATATGCCGGATCTGAGGACCCTTTCTGAGCGCTGCCTGGATACCGTCCGGACTGGTGAAGGTATCATCTGCCGGTGTTCCTTCCAGTGCAATGGCAATGTCTGGATTTGCTTTCCGGACAGCAACACTGACGCCGCGGAGTCCCAGTTCTTCCTGGGTGGACAGCACGCCCCACACATCCAGAAAAACGGTTTGATCAAGACGGTGTTTCATCACTTCCAGCAGGGCAGCACACCCCAGCCGGTCATCAAGTGCCTTGCCAAAGAGCAGATCATTTTTTTTGTCGTACCGGAAGGTGACATCCGGCACAATCGGGGCACCAACGCTGATGTGAAACTTTTCCTGCGTTTCTGCCATGGAGGTGGCACCGATATCAATGACCATATTGGCGATCTCCAGAGGTTTTTTCATTTTTTCAGGCGTCAGAAAATGGGTGGGGGTTGATGCGATTACGCCGTTGATCCATTGGCCTTTTGTGTTTCTGATGCGAACGGCATGGGCACTTAATGCCTGGGGATTCCAGCCGCCCAGGGGAAGAAACCGGAGGGTTCCGCAGGAATTGATGGATTGAACCATGAATCCAACCTCGTCAGAATGGGCGTCGAGCATCACTCTGGGTAATGTGCTGTCTGCTGTGGGTGGATGAATGAACAGATTTCTGATGCGGTCTTCTTCCATCTGGAAATCATCTGCCAGATAGTTTTTTGCCACACACACGACCTCATCTTCAAACCCGGACACACCAGATGCGTTTGACAGCTTTTCAATAATGGGAACTGAATTGATCATGATATCCTCTTTCTGGTATTTTTTTGTGTGATGAATACACGCCAAGTATATATCGGCGTCCGTTGGCATGCAAGAATGATGTTGCAGCCGGCCAGGGTTTTTGCACTGGCCTGAAAAGGGCAACCATGCTAAATACAGTAAAAAGTGTAAAAGACAGACAGGAAAAATGGATCAGATGGAAAATCAGAAACGGTATTCAGACTATAACACCTATCTGCGCAGCCTTTTTGGCCAGCGGGTTCAGAAAATAACAGTGGATGCCGGGCTGACCTGTCCCAATCGGGACGGGACCCTTTCGGTGGACGGGTGCATCTATTGCAACTCAAAAGGATCTGGCTCTGGTCTGGCAAAAAGGGGAATGTCCATCAGGGAACAGATTGAAGCCGGTAAAATTGCCATGGCGAAAAAATATAAAGCCAGAAAATTTCTGGCATATTTTCAATCCTATTCCAATACCTATACGGGTGTGGCGCATATGAAAGACCTCTATGACCAGGCCCTGTCCTGTCAGGGAATGGTGGGCATGGCCATCGGCACCCGGCCGGACTGTATTGATGGCCAGAAACTGGAACTGATCCAGTCATATACCCCATCATACCTGGTGTGGCTGGAGTATGGCCTTCAGTCTGTCCATGATGTCACCCTTGAAAAGATTAACCGGCAGCACCGGTTTTCAGATTTTCTGGATGCGGTCAATCTGACGGCCGGACGGGGGATTCACATCTGTGTCCACGTGATTCTGGGCCTTCCAGGAGAGAATCGTAAAATGATGCTGGAAACGGCAAGGGTTCTGGCCGACCTTCCCATCGACGGAATCAAGATTCATCTGCTGTACGTCATAAAAGGCACCCGCCTGGAGGAGATGTGGCAAAAAGGGGCGTACACTCCCATGGAACAGATGGCATATGTTGAAATGGTGTGTGATTTTCTGGAGCATCTGCCCAAAGGGATGATCATTCAACGGATCACTGGAGATCCCCATGGAGAAGAACTGCAGGCACCCATGTGGGCCGGACGGTACAGGGAGACATTCAATCTGATTCAGCACACCCTTGAAAAAAGAGACTCCTGGCAGGGCATGCATTACGTTCACAACGGGTCTATTGAACAACAGCGCGGTTGAAGTTTCTGGAAAAATGGCTGACCAGCCGGTTATTTTTTCTGGTAATGATCAGGCATTCGGTTTTATCAATCTGATTGACAAGTGCCAGGGCACTGTTGACATCCATAACCATCAGGCCGGTGGCCAGACCGTCTGCAAATGTGCAGGTGTCTGAAATCACAGAGACGCTGACAATGGACGTTTCAATCGGGTATCCTGTGGCCGGATCAATGA
>JAABSK010000349.1:0-242 GCA_011390435.1 Desulfobacteraceae bacterium
TGAAGATATGGGCTGCCTTTTTCTTCAAGCGTCTTTGTCAGTTCGGCCAGGGTGTTTTGACACACCGGCCGAGAACGGAACAGGCCGTATAAAAGAGAACGGATATACAGGCCGGTGCCGCCGACCACAATGGGAATCCGGTTGTTTTGTATGATGGCATCAATTGCCTGTCCGGCAGCCTCTGCGTATTGTCCGGCATCAAAATCCTGTGACGGGTCCAGAAAATTCACCAGATGGTGGGG
>JAABSK010000349.1:252-3246 GCA_011390435.1 Desulfobacteraceae bacterium
TGGGGTGCCTCGGCCTGTTCGGAGGCATCCGGTTTGGCAGTACCGATATCCATGTGCTTGTAGATCTGCATGGAGTCGGCCCCTATGATCTCTCCATTGAATGACTTTGCAAGAAAAATAGCAAAACCGGTTTTCCCGATCCCGGTGGGACCGCATACAGTAATGATTTTTTTCATGGATCAACGGTGCCTGTGGGTTTTATTCGATAATGGTTGACATTATTTGACAGATGGTTTTATAACATACTTTTTTAATTAATAACAATTAATAAAAGGAAAATCATTAAGACATATTTAAGACAGTCATCTTAAGCCTGATGGCTGTTTTGGCTGATATTGTTTTATGAATTAAACAGGAGAGACAAAGAATGGAATCAAAAAAAACCGGGTCAGTGGTGGTGATCGGCGGCGGTATATCCGGCATGCTCTCGGCACTGGATCTTGCGAACTCCGGATTTTATGTTTATCTGGTGGAAAAAGGCCCGTCCATCGGCGGTGTCATGGCCCAGCTGGACAAGACCTTTCCGACCAATGACTGTGCCATGTGAATTATCTCACCCACACTGGTCGAGGTCGGCCGGCATTTAAACATTGAGTTGTTAACCCTTTCCGAAGTTCAGAATATTACCGGTGAAAAAGGCAATTTCCAGGTGGAAATCCTTAAAAAGCCCCGGTATGTCAGAGAAGACCGTTGTATTGCCTGCGGGGCCTGTACGGAAAAATGCCCGGGCAAATTTGATGACGGCTATAACGCGGACCTGAAAACCCGAACCGCCATTTATGTGGAATACCCCCAGGCCGTGCCGTTGAAATATGCCATCAACCCGGATGTCTGCCTGAAACTGACCAAGGACAAATGCGGTACGTGTCAGGAGGTGTGTCCGGCAGATGCCATTGATTACACCATGACCGAGGAAAAGATCACCATCGATGCCGGGTCCATTATTCTGGCTCCCGGTTTCAAGCCATTTGATCCATCCCGGTTTGACAATTATCAATATGCCAATTTCGCCAATGTGGTGACTTCCATGGAATTTGAGCGGCTCTTGTCTGCCACCGGCCCGACCATGGGACATGTGACCACCTTTCCGAAACTGCCTGCCAGTCCCAAAAAGAAAAAAGACAAGCTGCTGGCTGAAAAACGCAAGGACCCCAAAAAGATCGCCTGGTTCCAGTGCGTGGGCTCCAGAGATGTCAACAAATGCGATAACCCCTATTGCTCGTCGGTCTGCTGCATGTACGCGGTCAAAGAAGCCATCATTGCCAAGGAACATGCCGGCAAAGACCTGGACTGCGCCATCTTTTTTATGGATATGCGCACCCCGGGCAAGGAGTTTGAAAAATACTACGAGAATGCCAAACACAAACACGGCATCAATTTCATCCGGTCAAGAGTGCATTCGGTCACGGAAGATCCTGAAACCGGGGATCTGTTTATCCAGTATGTGGATGAGATGGGCCAGATAATCAAAGATACCTACGACATGATCGTGTTGTCAGTGGGCCTTGAGATCACAAAGGAAACCCGGGCGTTTGCCGAAAAATTCAACATCGATCTCACGGAATCCGGGTTTGCAAAAACCGGGTCTTTTGAACCGGTGACCACCTCCAGGGACGGCATATATGTGTCCGGGGTGTTCAACAATCCCAAAGATATTCCTGAATCGGTTCTGGATGCATCTGCGGCAGCCTCTGCTGCCGGCGATGCCCTGGCTGAGGTTCGCAACACCCTGACCAAAGAAATTCCTGCGGTAAAAGAAACCAATGTGGTGGGAGACCGGCCGAACATCGGGGTGTTTATCTGCGACTGCGGTTCCAATATCGCCGGGGTGGTGGACTGCCCCCATGTGACAGAATACGCGGCCACCCTGCCCTATGTGACCGTGGCCGAGGAAACCACGTATGCGTGCAGCCAGGATGCCCAGGACAAGATGGTGGAGATCATCAGGGAAAAAGGGTTGAACCGCATTGTGGTGGCAGCCTGTACCCCCAAGACCCATGAGCCGCTGTTCCAGGAAACCCTGAAAAGCGCAGGGCTGAACAAATACCTGTTTGAGATGACCAACATCCGTAACCACAACTCCTGGGTTCATAAAAACAACCCGGAAATTGCCACGGAAAAAGCCAAGGATCTGGTTCGCATGGCTGTTGCCAAAGCCGGCCTGGCCCAGCCCCTGAAAGAGGAAAAGATCAATGTCAACGCCTCGGTCATGGTGGTGGGCGGCGGACTGGCCGGCCTGACCGCTGCCAGAAGTCTGGCTTCTCAAGGATATGAGACCCATATTATCGAGAAAAAAGATACGCTGGGTGGTGAGGCCCTCAAGTTGTGGAAAACCGCCCAGGGCGAGGATGTGCAGCAGCACCTGGCCGCCTTGATCCGGGAAATTGAGTCCAACGACAAAATTGTTGTACATACAAATACTACCCTGGAAGGGGTGGACGGGTTTGTGGGTAATTTCACTTCACAACTGAACACCGATGGAAAAACCATGGAGCTGGAACATGGGGTTGCGGTCCTGGCCACAGGCGCCAAGGCACTGGAACCCAGTGAATATGGTTTCGGTACAGATGAGCGCATCATCCGGACCCTGGATCTGGACAGAATGTTCATGGAAAACGATGCAAAACTGGATTCGGTGAAATCGGCCGTGTTCATCCAGTGTGTGGGCTCCAGAGAACCGGAACGGCCCTACTGTTCAAGGGTATGCTGTACCCATTCCGTGGACAACGCCATTGCGCTCAAGAACAAGAATCCGGACATGGATGTGTTCATCCTGTATCGGGATATCAGGACTTATGGGGAAAGGGAGCTGCTTTACAAGGAAGCCCGTGAAAAGGGGGTGATATTCATCCGGTATGAGGTGACGGATAAGCCGCAGGTGAAGGTTGAAAAAGACTATGTGGCCGTGACCCTCAAAGACCATGTGCTCAACCAGCCGGTCACCATCCATGCGGATCTGCTGACCTTGGCCGCGGCCCTGGTGCCCAGAAAAGA
>JAABSK010000350.1 GCA_011390435.1 Desulfobacteraceae bacterium
AAAAAACAATATTCTGGTGCCGGATTTTTCATTATGTACCAGTCTGGATGATGTGGATGTGTTTTTACAGCGGCATGGATTTCCAATCATCCTTAAACCGGTGGATAACAGAGGCAGTTTCGGGGTAAACAAGGTTGAAAAAAATGCGGAAATTTCCAATGCGTTTTTTGATGCAATGGCCAACAGCCATGCACGGATGATACTGGCAGAAAAGTTTATACAGGGAACCCATGTGACAGTGGATGGATATGCTTTTAAAGATATCGGGCCGGTATCCTTGTCTTTGGCATCAAAAAAAATGCTGGGCAGTAACCGCCAGGTGGCCATGGATATTGTTTATCCCGGCCAGATACCCCGGGATGTTTATGACAAAACAATGCAGCACAACGCCTCTGTTTGCAAAACCCTCGGGTATCGGTTCGGCATGACCCATTGTGAATACATGATTACCAGGCAAAAAGATGTCTATTTGATCGAAGCTGCCAACAGGGGAGGGGGATGCTTTACATCGGAAGTTATATGTCCTGTTGTCAGCGGGGTTTCAATAGTTGATCAGTATCTGGACGATGCACTGGGCCTGGATACCAGATATTTTGAGGGCAGGGTTCAACGCAATCAGGTTGTACTGACATTTTTTTCCTTTGGGCCTGGTAAAATCAAATCCATCAGGCACGCAGAAAAAATAGCTGCAATGCCTGGCGTGCTTAAGTTTAGAATCGGGGTTTCCCCGGGTGATGTGATCCAGCCGGTTACGACTGATGCCAACAGACATGGTTTTATCATTTTCCAGGCAGAAGAAGATATACACAATACGGTCGAAAAAATCCTTGAAATAATACAGGTGGAATATGTCTGAAATGAAACAGTCCCTGATAGATCTTATCCGTTCAAACAGAATATCCTCTGTGGAGGTTGCAGATGCATTGGATAAGACAGGTGTTATCAATGGATTATACCCCCTTAACGACCTGCACTTTGCTGCAGGCAGTGTTCAATATGTTTACACCTTCAATGGATCAAACTGGCCCCTGCATGAGCAGATTCAAAATATCAAAGAAGACAGCATTGTTTTTTTTGATGCAGTGGGTTGCGGGAACAGGGCGGTTTTCGGAGATATTGTATCAAAGTATCTGATGCTTTATAAAAAAGCCAAAGCTATTGTTGTGAATGGCTTTTTGCGGGATGCACACCGATTGAAAAAAGAAAATTACCCGATCTGGCTTGCCGGTGTTACCCCAAAAGGATGCTTTAACCGGCGGGTTGAAATGACATCAGGGGTTGAAAAATATGTCCAGGAGCGGTTTGAGCAGTTCAATGATACCATACTGGTGTGTGACGATTCCGGAGTGGTGCATATCGATCGTGAACATATCAACCAGGAGCTTTTTTCGAAGCTTGAATTTGTAGAATTGCAGGAAGATATCTGGTACTATTGTATTGATACTCTTAAATGGAGCACTTATGATACTGTCTGCCTGAAAAAGTACCTTGATCATTCTGAAGAACTGCCCCAAATGATGCGCCGGAAACTTGAAAAATTTATGAACAGGAAGTCATGAAAATGAATTTACAGGCAATCTCCAACCAGACGATAGAGCGGTATTCCCTGCGTTATCAGAATTTGGGTTATCATATCAGGACATTGGGATGGGGGACGGTAGAACAGCAGACATATCGCTTTGCCCAGACAATTGAGGCTGGAATAGATCTTTCAGGAAAAAAACTGGTTGATCTGGGATGCGGCTTTGGCGATTATGTTGATTTTCTGGATACAGCAGGGGTGGATTATATCTCCTATCATGGGGTTGACATCAACCCTGATTTGATAAAAGAAGCGCAAAACCGCCATGTCCGGCATCACAAAGCTGAATTCAGCGTGGGGGATCTGCATGAACCTTGTATGGGAGCTGTCGGTCCATCAGGAGATGTCGGGATTATGCTGGGCCTGCTGAATTTCAATCTGGGTGAAAAAATGGATAATTACCAGTATGCAAAACAGATGATCATCAATGCAATGCGTCTGGTTCATGAGGGATTGATTGTTGATTTCATAAGTGACAGACGTGATAAAAATTATCCCCGCGAAGATGGAATATTTTATTACAGCCCGTCAAAAATGATGGAAATCGTGGTTGAACTTTCTGACAATTTTGTCTTAAAACATGATTATTTGCCAATACCCCAAAAAGAGTTCATGCTGACCATCTGGAAATAATAGTTATGCGGATTTTTGATTTCAATATGCATTTTACAAAACTGGGCGGAGTTGAAAATCCCCACATGGTTTCCGATGAAACACAGATGGGATTTGAGGATCTCACACACTGCTTTGAAGAACATATTGATCTTTTCAAGGAGAATGTCACTGCCGGCAATTTCATGCTTTTCAATCAAAACCTTTTTGCACTGGAAAAAGATGTGGCCCCGTTTTTCAAACAGGTGCGGCAGACGTTGCCGGGATCATCTTTTACAGCGCTTTTTGATTTCAGACGTCCGGATATTTCAAAAATATTGGACAAAGCAGCTGAGCAGGGGCTTTCGGGGCTAAAGTTCCATTCCTATTTCCAAAAAATTACCGAAGCAGACTATACTGCCGCCCTGGCAATTGTCAGGCAGGCAGAAAAACGCGGAATGTTTATTTGCATTGATACAAGTTTCGGCACTTCAGGAATGTACCGGTATGACAATATGAAATTTGCCTGTGTGGTGGCGGACGAGGTCTCCTGCCCTGTGATTCTGCTCCACAGCGGCGGATTACGGGCGCTGGAAGCCATGCTTTTGGCACAGGAAAAATCCCATGTGTATCTGGAAACATCTTTTTCTCTGCATTTTTACAAGGGATCAACCATTGAAAAAGATATCCTCTTTGCTTATAAAAAGCTTGGCCCCGGCAAATTGCTCTATGCATCAGATTATCCATATGTTGGTCTTGATGAAAGCTTTTCAACAGCAGCAGCAGGTTTTGAAAGATGCGGGTTCTCTGATAAAAACATGGCAGACATTTTTTATTATAACGCACAGAAATTGAACCAAAACGCCCAAAGACTGATCCAATGAAGGGTTGTGGTAAAATTTACTATAAAGGATAGCCACCGGTCGAACAATGAATCAGACAGTGTTGGTAATAGCCGCCCATCCAGATGATGAGGTGCTGGGATGCGGAGGAACAATCGCGAAACATGCGGCTGCAGGGGACAATGTCCACATACTGCTTATGGCTGAAGGGATTACCAGCCG
>JAABSK010000351.1 GCA_011390435.1 Desulfobacteraceae bacterium
CAGCAACATTCAGTGTACCGCGAAGTTTGTTGACAACCAGCGTTGCAAGGGCTTCACCTTCAATATCTTCTGCCACAATCAACAGGGGTTTTCCGGTTTTGGCAATATTTTCAAGAACCGGAAGCAGATCTTTCATTGAAGACACTTTTTTGTCACAAATCAGGATAAACGGATTTTCAAGGGCTGCCACCATCTTTTCTGAATCCGTTACAAAATAAGGAGATAAATAACCGCGGTCAAACTGCATCCCTTCAACAACGTCCAGCGTGGTGTCCATTGATTTGGCTTCTTCAACCGTGATCACACCTTCTTTACCTACTTTATCCATGGCTTCGGCAATGATATTGCCAATGGTTTCATCATTGTTTGCAGAGATGGTTCCCACCTGGGCGATCTCATTCTGGTCTTTGGTGGGTTTGGCCATTTTTTCAAGGGCTTCCACAACCTTTGTAACCGCTTTGTCAATACCGCGTTTGATACCCATGGGATTGTTTCCGGCCACAACCAGCTTCTGACCGTTTTCGTAAATCGCGCGGGCAAGAACGGTTGCAGTCGTGGTGCCGTCACCAGCCATATCAGAAGTTTTGCTGGACACTTCCTTGACCATCTGGGCGCCCATGTTTTCAAATTTATCTTCCAGCTCGATCTCTTTTGCAACGGTTACGCCGTCTTTTGTCACATTGGGAGATCCCCAGGATTTTTCGATCACAACGTTTCTGCCTTTGGGTCCAAGGGTCACAACCACTGCGTCAGCCAGGGCCTGAACACCTTTAAGCATTGCTTCACGGGCTTTTGCGTCATATTTAATCTGTTTTGCCATCTTCACTCTTCTCCATTTATATCGTTTATATCGTTTATTTCGCTACGTTATTCAATCACTCCGAGAACATCATCCTGACGCAAGATCAGATAATCGATACCATCGATTTTCACATCAGTTCCGCCATATTTGCTGAACAGTACACGATCACCGACTTTTACGTCCATCGGAAGAAGCTTGCCATCTTCACCCATGCGGCCGTTACCGGTGGCAACCACTTTTCCTTCTGCCGGTTTTTCCTTGGCTGTATCCGGGATGATGATACCACCTTTGGTTTTCTCATCCTCTTTTACGCGCTCAACTAGAATTCTGTCACTCAATGGTCTTAAACTCATGATCAATCTCTCCTTTGGTTAACTATCAGTTGTGTTAATATATTTGATTTGTTTTTTTTACAGCATCAGTCTGAGGAATCGGATTTCGAGGCTGCTGCTGTTTCTGATTTGGGAGGTGTGGATCCGGCAGCGGCATCCGGTTTGGTTTCAGAGCCGGATTTATTTCCACCGTAGTCGGTGACGTACCAGCCTGATCCCTTAAGATGGAAAGCGCTGTGTGAGATCAATTTCTTCAAACTTCCCTTACACTGTGAACAGCTGGTTAAAGGGGCTTCAGAAATTTTCTGGAATGCTTCTTCGATCCGTCCGCATTCAATACATTGATATTCATAAACAGGCATTTTGCTTCTCCATTTTTCATTTTTGGGTCACCTTGAAAAAACAAAGATAAGTTAATAAGTCTTTTATCTATGTCAAGAAGGGGAAATTAAATTTTTTATTTCATTTGGTGATTCAGGGCAAATCAACCAATTTTTATAAAATTCAAATACTTGCTCGAGTCCAGCTATGGGAATCGGCTTTAAAATGGCATGGGTTAAACAATGGACCTTGCGTTCCTCATCCTGGGTGACATCTGCTTCGTTTGAATTTTCATACCGGTGCTCAAACCGCGAAAACCGGACAACATGCACCAGCTCATGACAAAGGATATATAACAAAAACGGGTCCAGCTCCAGGCCGGTTCGGACAATATGTGACAGAATCGCCCTGTCCTGAAGGCATACCTTATAAAAATTGAACGAAGAAGACCCCAGGGGAATCTCTTTTTTCCGGGCTTCGTACTTGATCACCTGAGCCACCGGACCATCCACCAGCTCATGGGGTTCAAGATCCCTGGCAGTTTTGATATCATAGCGGTTTTTCAGCCATTGCCCGGAAGACAGTTTGAAGTAATTGTTCACCAGCTCCTCAGCGCGGCGCACCGCTTCATCCACCCGCAACAACTCATCATTGCTGAAATATCCCTGAATCGTCATTTTGCTGCCTTTAGATGATCAAAATAAAAAATGGACATTCAAACAAATAATATGCTATAATCATAAATTAACAAAATTAATTATTTAAAGGAGGTGATTTTCTTGAGCAGTGTTATCAAAAAAAGAAAAAAGAAAATGAGGAAGCATAAACACAGAAAACTCCTTGCCAAAACCAGACACCAGAGAAAGAAAAAATAGCTGTTAATATACGGAGTATTGAGTTGTCCCGCCCATTCAACTCAATACTCAGTCCTTTTTTCTGCCGGCTTTCTGCCAGCTATTGATTGATCCCTTTAAAGTATTTCATAAAATCAGAATCAGTGGACAAAATTAACGTACTGTCATTTTGCATAATATCTCGGTACACTTCCAGAGTCTTTAAAAACGCGTAGAATTCCGGGTCTGCATTGTATGCCTCGGCATAAATTTTGGCAGCCTCTGCATCTGCATCCCCTTTAATCTTCTGGGAAACCTTGTATGCCTCTGACTTGATCACCTGCAGGTCTTTTTCCTTTTCACCCCGGATATTGCTGGCCTCTCCCTGCCCTTCTGCACGGAACTTTTCAGCAATCTGATTTCGCTCGGCAATCATTCGCCCGTAAACAGCAGTCCGGACATTTTCAATATAGTTGATCCGCTTGATTTTTACATCCACCAGCTCAATGCCAAAATCCAACAACTTCTCCTTTGCCTGTTCAAGAATCAGCCGGTTGATTTCATCACGGCCCAGATCAATCTTATAGCGGATTCGTTTTGCACTGTCGTCTCCTGTTTCAAACGTGTCCATCGGCCGATCCGTATTCCGGACGCTTTCAACCAGAGGATGGGATGTTACCTCATTCCGCATGGCCGGCTCAATAATGTCATCCAGTCGCTTCATGGCGGAAAACTCATCCCTGACTGTCTGAAAATAGAGTACAGGGTCACTAATCCGCCACCGGGCAAACATGTCCACCCAGATAAAGGTCTTATCTTTTGTAGGCACCTGACCCTGTTCACCATCCCAGGAGAGCAGGTTTTTGGGGAAATAATTGGCTTTATCCAAAAACGGCACCTTAAAATTCAGTCCCGGAGATACGACAGGCTCTCC
>JAABSK010000352.1 GCA_011390435.1 Desulfobacteraceae bacterium
TGAGAATCCGGCATGGGCATCACAGTAGTCATCATCAAACCTGACATTCTCCGTTTCAATGGTGATACGGCCTACCCCTGCAATGGCATCCCTTGCGTTCACCACCAGGTTGGCCAGGATCTGGTCCACCTGGGTGGGATCCATGTAAACAGATCTGACGTCTGGACCCGGCTGCCAGGACAGGTGGATATCCTCGCCGATCAGCCGCCGCAGCATCTTGAGCATGCTTTCCACGGTTTCGTTGAGATCCAGCACTTTGGGACTGATGGCCTGCTTTCTGGCAAATGCCAGCAGCTGCTTTATAATGTCTGCGGACCGTCTGGCTGCGGTGAGGATCTCTTTCATGTCAGGATGCAAAGGATTTTCAGGGGATGTTTTCAGCACCCCCAGTTCCGCGTATCCGATGATCACAGAGAGCATGTTGTTGAAATCATGGGCCACCCCGCCGGCCAGCCTGCCTACGGATTCCATCTTCTGGGCCTGCAGCAGCTGGGACTGGAGTTTTTCCTGTTCCTTCTCATGTTTTTTGCGTTCACTGATGTCGGTGAACACCATGATATTCAGTTTCCCGCTGGTGGCCATGCGGAACTCTGTGTGGCGGATGGTTCCATCTTTACAGGTGACCGGATACTCTCTTGGAATGATTTCAGAATGGGTTTTTACTGCTTCTGCAATCGCGTTCTGCCAATCCTGCCGGACATGGGCCCTGTATTCCGGATCCGGATAGGCCAGGTGCCACCACTGATCAACAGAGGGTATATCCTCAAGGGTATAGCCGAACATTTCCCTGAATTTCGGACTGGCATACAGGGTATTTTCATGCTCATCTGAAATAACGATGCCCACTGGGGCCAGTTCTGCAAAAGTGCGGAACCGATGCTCACTTTCTTTGAGTGCGGCTTTTCCTTTTCTGCGCTCTAAATCTGTTTTCAATCCGCTGAGGGCATAGGCAAAATCCTGGCCCATTTCATTGAGAAGCCGATATTCTTCATCCCCTTCAGTGATAGTGCTTTCTGCTGCAACACTCAGGTAACCAAAATTTTGGTCCAGATGGATCAGCGGCACACAGACGGTTTGGTTCTGTGAACAGTCTTCTGATATGGGACAGCCGCTGCATGCTGTCTGCTGGTCATTTATCAGAACGGTTTTCTTTTCTTTTTCGGCACGCATGCAGCACAGGGGCAAATCATCTTTTTTCAATAACCCATCCAGTTCATCCGAGTCAGCTGCAAGCCCTGCCATTCCCCATGATATGGGGTTGTTTCCTGCATCGGAGAGTATCATCATGGCGGAAAGATAACCGCGGTGGGCAACAAGCAGGCGGCACCCTTCTTTGATCAGTGTATCCTGGTCCTGTTCATGGATCATCAGCTGGTTGATGTCTCGGATGGAGCGCAGCACCTGGTTCAGATGGTGGATATGCTGCCGGGCACGTTTCTTTTTCGTTATATCTTCCACCGCTCCCATGATCCCGATCATATTGCCCCGGGAATCATGGACCGATGCTGCTGACAGGCTCGCATCAAACGGGGTGCCGTCTTTTTTCTGCCGGACAAGTTCAATATCTTTAATAAACCCCTTTTCCAGCACCTGCCTGCGCAGATCTTCAAACTCCTGATATTTTTCACCAGGCGCAATGGGCAGGGGCCGTCCCATAACTTCCTCAGGTGTCCAGCCGAAAATATTTCTGGCGGAATCGTTCCAGACAAGCACCTTTCCCTCCAAATCGATACTGAACAGGGCAACCGGCGAACAGGCGATCATTGCCCGCTGAAACTCTTCGCTGGCATGCAGCTCCCTTGTTTTCCGGGCCACCTGTCTGCGCAGAGACCAGGACCACAGAAACACCACCAAAAGCACCAGAACCAGCGGAATGATCACCAGGAAAAAATTGCGCAGAAATTCAAAAGGAGAGATCTTTTTTTCCTGAAACACACCCAGCCATTTGTCATGGATGCGGCGGTATTCACCGTTTTGCTCCAGCACTTTGAGGCCTTCGCTGAACTGTGCCAGCAGTGCGTTACGTCCCTCTTTCACTGCATAGCCGTATTCTCCGCTGAAAAAGTGCCGGCTGCCCAGATCCAAATTGGTCCATCCGTTTTCCTTTATCAGATACAGGGCGCTGACGCGGGGCACAAGGGCACAGTCATACTGCCCGTCAGACACCGCCTGCAGCACCGCCGACTGATTTTCCAGAATAGCCACCTGGTCGATGAGATTTGCTTTTGCCAGAAACTCCAGGACCACATCCCCGTCCTGCACCACCAGTTGTTTTCCGGCAAGACCGGCAGTGGTCTCCGGAGGGGGGCCATTGCCCTTTTTCACAACACTGACATAATAAGAAACCAGGTAGGGCGGTGAAAAATCCAGGATCCGGTCCCGGTCAGCAGAATAGAACATGCCCTGAACCGCATCGATATCTCCGGTTTTCACGCTGTTGACAATTTCAGCCCAGGGTCCCAGGCGGATCTGGAGATCCATGTGCATTTCCCTGGCAATGGTCTGTGTCAGTTCCACGGTAAACCCGGCAGGCAGGCCATTTTCATCCAGAAATTCAAACGGGGGGTAATTGTGGTCTCCGCCGATGATGACAGGACGGTCCAGGGGGAGCTGCAGGGCTGCAAACCATCTGGCATGCAACCGGCGGAAGATGCCGTCTGCCATGACCAGTGCCAGCCCTTCGTTGAGCAGGGCCAGGGTATCTTTATCCCCTTCGGTGACCGCAAAACAAAAATCCTGACGAAAATCTGTAACAGGATGCCGGGACACCTCCAGGCCGGTGATGCCGGTTTCCTGGATCAGGCGCAGGGCCACCAGCCGCTGAATAAAGACCGCATCATGGCTGCCGTCAGCCAGTTCCTGCAGGGCTGTTTCAAAGGTAGGCCGGGTAACAATGACAATGCCCCGGTCTTTTCTGCGCAGAAACTCCTCGGCATTGTCCCCTTTCATCACGGCAACCTGTTTTCCCTTCAGATCCTTTATATCTGTGATGCCGTTGGTGCCTTTGCGCACGACAATGGCCCCGTGCAGGGACATATAGGGAAAGGTGAAATCAAAAAGCAGTTCCCGCTCCGGTGTACGGCCCACCAGGGGCAGGGCCTGAATCTCCCCCTGCTCCAGCCAGCCCCGTACCTGTGCCCACGGCCCGGTTTTGAATGTGACATCCCGGTCCATGGCAGCCAGTGCCGCCCGCAGCAGTTCAACGGAAAACCCGGTGG
>JAABSK010000353.1 GCA_011390435.1 Desulfobacteraceae bacterium
GTGACCAGGCCGATCAGAGACATGGCCCGGCAGATGTCCAGCTGGCTCCGGTTTGACAGCAAAATTCCCTTGGGAAGGCCGGTGGTGCCGGATGAATACAGCAGCAGAAACGGATCATCCAGACACTGATCAACCAGTGTTTCTTCGCAAGGACGGGTGTGAAGAATTTCAGAAAGTGTCAGTTTGGCAATCGCTGCCGCTTTTTCAGTTTTGGCGGTGACCTCCACCACAACGGGTTTGTGATCAGCCAGGTCGTATCCTTTTGAAAATACCGGCATGAAATCACTGCCCACAAAAACCACCTTGGGTTTTGAGTCGTTGAGAACGTGAGCGATTTCCGGACTCATCAGGGCAAAATTGATAATGCCGGCAATGGCGCCGATTTTCTGTGCACCCAGCATGGCATAATAAATTTCAGGGGAGTTTGAAATCATCAGCGACACCACATCCCCTTTTTGAATACCTTCTTCCAGAAGGAAATGGGCCACGCGGTTGGCACGGTCATTGGTCTGTTCATAAGTGATCTTCTGATCGTAATAGATCACATGGCATCGCTTTGAAACCTCTTTTGCCCGCGTGGTGAACATCTGGGCCACGCTGTCAAATTCAAGGCGTTTGCCGCACAGGGCCGGAACCTCGTCCGACTGGCAGAGCGGTATGGGGTGCTGCTGGACAGCATCATTCATGGATCAGCCCTCCTGAATCGTCTGTTATTGCTGGTAACGGGCAAGCTCCATTCTGGCCACCACCATGCGGTGAACTTCGTCTGGCCCGTCTGCCAGGCGGAGGGTCCGCATGTTTGCCCACATGGATGCCAGGGGTGTCCATTGCGAAACGCCTGCAGCACCATGCATCTGGATGGCGCGGTCAATCACTTTGAGGGCGATATTGGGTACATAGACCTTGATGGCGGAAATCAGATCCCGTGCCACTTTGTTGCCGTGGAGGTCCATCATCCGGGCGGCCTTCAGGGTCAGGAGCCGGGCGGTTTCAATTTCAATCCTGGAATCGGCGATGACATCAAAATTGCCGCCCAGCTTGACAATGGGTTTGCCAAAGGCCACCCGGGAAAGCCCTCTTTTGCACATCAGTTCCATGGCTTTTTCAGCAACACCGATGGCCCGCATGCAGTGATGAATCCGGCCCGGTCCCAGCCGACCCTGGGAAATTTCAAATCCCCGTCCTTCTCCCAGCAGAACATTGGTTTTCGGAACCCGCACGTTGTCCAGGGTAATGTGCATATGACCGTGGGGTGCGGAATCAGATCCAAAAACACCCATGGGGCCGACGATTTTTACGCCCGGTGTATCCATGGGAACCAGGATCTGGGACTGACGGAGGTGTTTGGGGGCATTGGGCGAGGTCACCACCATGCAGATCATGATTTTGCAGCGGGGGTCGCCGGCACCGGAGATATAGAATTTCTCGCCGTTGATCACCCACTGGTCTCCATCCAGGACAGCAGATGTGGCAATGTTGGTGGCATCAGCCGATGCCACGCCAGGTTCGGTCATGCCGAAGCAGGAGCGGATCTCACCATTGAGAAGGGGTTCCAGCCATTGTTTTTTCTGCTCAGCTGTGCCATATCGCTCAAGGACTTCCATGTTTCCGGTATCTGGGGCGGCACAGTTGAAGATTTCCGGGGCAAGGGGGCTGGCACCCATTGGTTCGGCCAGGTAGGCATAATCGAGATTGCTGATTTTGGGCGTGTTGGGATGGTTGGCATCTGGCAGGAAAAAATTCCACAGGCCGTCGGATTTTGCTTTTGCTTTGAGTGTTTCCAGAATCTCTGTCATTCGCGGCGTGTGCTGCCAGCGGTCACCGGTTTTTCCCACTTCTGAAAAGAATTCGGGTGTCACCGGGTCGATTTCATCGCGGATAAACGCCTTGATCTGTTTTAAAATTGGTTTGTAATGGTCCGATAGTTCAAGATTGTTCATCAGAATCCCCCCAGAGAAAAGTGTATGGTTTAAAATCGTGTCTATTCTGATTTCTATCAGGGGGATATTCAGTCGTCAACAAAAAACGAGCAAATGTTCATAAAATAAAATTTCAGCCGGGTTTGTCCGGGTCAGGACAGGGGTGGGGTGCCCTGCTCATGTTGCCCTTGTGTATTGATTTGAAATGGTTTATACAAGGATACGATGCATTGCAACACGGTCAACAATCATGAAATGACCACCAACACAGAAATGGCGGATGACATTATGACAATGCTGGACAGGATCATCAAAGCGGTTCACCATCTGAACGAGGAACAGCAGCAGGAGCTGTTAACCATTCTTGAAACCTGGCAGTCCGGAAAACAAAGGGATTATCGCCGCCTTGATGCCCGTACGGATATTGATGTCGTTGTCGGTGACCGGGTCATTCAGACCACAACACGCAACATGAGTGCCAGCGGGATCTATATCAACACTGCAGGAAAATTTGAGCCCAACAAAGATGTCCGGGTGGTATTCAGTGTTCCAGGATATGACAAACCCTTCAAACTAAAGGGCCGGATCATCCGGGTGGAGCAGCATGGCCTGGCCATCCGGTTTGAACAGATTACATCCTATTTCAAGCAGATTCTGGACGATGTCATCTGGAAGGAAACCGATCAGGCGCTTTAGCCCTTTTGACCAGCAGGTCTGCACAGTTTCGAATGTTTTCTGGCGTGTACAGTGTAAATTCATCCCTGTAGCTGTCTTTAAAAATCTTTTCTGCCAGATCTGTGTCTGAAAGTGTTGAATGCCGGATCAGATCAATGATCTCATGAGTGGCAATCAGTGCGTCTTCAATGCCCTGTCCGGCAGCATCCCTGGTCAGCGGTCCCTGATGGGCCGGACAGACAATGGATGGTGCCCGTGCCTTGATCTGTTCCAGTGTGGTCAGATAGCGGTCTGCCCGGGTAAAAAACAGGGGAAGAAATCTTCTTCCCGGATAATGAAATCCCAGACTGTCAGAACAGAACAAGGTCTGGCTCTGGGGAATCCAGCCGATCAGATTGCCGGGTGAATGTCCGTCCACAACGGTTAATTCCAGTTGGATTTCCCCCAGATCCAGTGTCTGGCTGTGCCGGACAACCGTTGAACGGCTCAGATCCGGCAGGACGTCCAGCGGTGGCCGGCCGGGAGTCAAATCAAAATCCTTCAGGCGTTTGTGCATGAAGGCGTCTTCGTTGAGCAGCAGCGGCAGTGCCTTTGGATGGGCTATAAATTCTTTTGCCCCCTGA
>JAABSK010000354.1 GCA_011390435.1 Desulfobacteraceae bacterium
GGAATGATCAAGGCTGCCGGGGCAGAATATGTTATTATCGGACATTCTGAACGCCGCCAGCTGTTTGCAGAATCAGATTCTTTTGTCGCAAAGAAAATAAAATCCGCCATTGGCTGCGGCTTAAAACCCATCCTTTGTGTTGGAGAAACCGAAGCCCAGCGGGATGAAGAAAAAACCTTTCAGGTACTTGACAAACAGGTGTCAGATGGGTTAAAAGGCTGTGGTTCTGATGAACTGAAAGACTTGGTCCTGGCCTACGAACCTGTATGGGCGATCGGTACGGGGAAATCCGCCACAACGGATCAAGTGGACACCGTACATCAGTATCTGCGTTCTTTAACTGCAAAGCTGTATTCAACCGCATTTGCAGACCAGGTCAGAATCCTGTACGGAGGGTCTGTGAAGCCTGAGAACGTGTCGGCTTTGATGGATTTAAAAGATGTCGACGGTGCGCTTGTAGGCGGTGCAAGCCTTGAGGCGGACACATTTATTAATATTATAAGGTTTGATACGTAATTGATATGACACTGACACCTTTTATTGTTGCATTACATGTTATCGTCTGCATCCTGTTGATTCTGATCGTTCTGCTGCAGAGCGGAAAAGGGGCTGAAATGGGAATCTCCCTGGGCGGAGGTTCAGGCCAGACACTTTTTGGCGCAGGCGGCCCTGCAACGCTGCTGACCAAAGTGACCACGGCAATTGCCATTATTTTCATGGTAACATCCCTGACACTGGCGTATTTTTCAAGCCATAAGTCTGAAACATCTGTGATGAAAAAAGCCAGTATACCGGTTGAGCAGACAACGGAATAACCAGAATAACCAATGGTTGACCTGCAATTGAATGCCGAAGTGGTGGAATTGGTAGACACGCACGCTTGAGGGGCGTGTGGGGCGACCCGTGGGAGTTCAAATCTCCCCTTCGGCACCACAATATAAAAAAAGCCACGGGCAGTCAGCTGCTTGTGGCTTTTTTAATTTTATGAGAACATCAGGTGTTCCATGCCAAGGCAGAACAGAAGAAATTGTTTTAAATGCAAATTCTTTTACATTACCTGGGACCGCAGACACCCCAACGGATGCAAAGCAATGGGATTTAAAACCCGCCAGTTGCCAAGCGTTCTGGTGTTTCAGTCTTCAGGAAAGCCTTGTCAGATGTACACCCAAAAACAATCCGACACGCCACAATCTCCTTGAATTATCCTAAACCCTGTTTATATTAACGGATTATGAAGAAAATAAACGATACCGTATGTCAGGACCCTCAAAAAATTGAAAAAGAGCTGGGTGAATTTTTAAATAAAAAATTCGGCGGAAATGTTAAAATTATCACCCCGTCTGCCTTGCCCAAAGCAGATGACATATCAGACCATTCCCAATCAACCGGGAAAAAGAAACTCATTGATTTTCATATCAAACCCAGAGAGCTGATCGCCTATCTGGATCAGTATGTTGTGCGCCAGGAAAAAGCAAAATCCGTACTGGCCACTAAAATATGTACCCATTTCAACCGCATCCGGCATGAACAGACCAATGGCAATGCCGTGTCCAAAATCTCCGGAAACATCAAGGCCAATATTTTGATGCTCGGTCCCACCGGCACGGGAAAAACCTATCTGGTCAAACTCATTGCCCAGAAAATCGGTGTTCCGTTTGTCAAAGCAGATGCCACAAAATTTTCTGAAACCGGATATGTGGGCGGAGATGTTGAGGATCTGATCCGGGATCTGGTCAAAGAAGCTGGTGATGATATCGCACTTGCAGAGTGCGGCATCATCTACGTGGATGAAATCGATAAGATTGCAGCAAGTCCCAATGTCATCGGCGCCCAGGTTTCCCGAACCGGTGTGCAGCGGGCGTTGTTAAAACCCATGGAAGAAACGGAAGTCGACCTGAAAGTACCCCATGACCCGGTTTCCATGATGCAGGAACTGGAAGCCTATCAGAGAACCGGAAAACGGAACCGCAGACGGGTGAATACTGCCAACATTCTGTTTATCTTGAGTGGTGCGTTTTCTCCTCTTGCCGATGTGGTCAAACAGCGTCTGTCCAAACAGAGTATCGGTTTTGGATCAAAACTGGTATCGGCCCAAAAGGAAATTGACCTGCTCAAACAGACCAAAACCGAAGATCTGGTCTCCTTTGGGTTTGAATCTGAATTTATCGGCCGACTGCCAGTGAGGTGTATTCTTGAACCTTTGAGCAAAGAAGACCTCTATCACATCCTGAAAAAGCCCAACAACCCGGTCATTCTGAACAAGCGGCTGGATTTTAACGCATATGGCATCGACATTGTGTTCACAGACCAGGCATTCATGACATTTGCCAGAAAAGCCCACAGGGAAAACACCGGCGCACGAGGGCTTGTCAGTGTTGTGGAAGAGGCCCTGCTCAATTTTGAAGAAACCCTTCCTTCGCACAATGTCAAACAGTTTGTGGTCACAGAGGCCGTGATAAAAGACCCAGACACATACCTGCGGCAGGTGATCGAAAATCAGCCACCTGAAAAATGGAATAATTTATTTGAAAAAGTATTCCTTGAAAACAAAGCATATGTTGCAGACTACATCAAAGACAACTGGAAAAATTTTTCTTTAACCTATGGACTGACACTTTCAGAAATCAGAAGCGACCTTGTGGCCTTGTATTTTTGTACCCATATTGTTGAAATCGAAGATGCGGTGCAGAAGATCAAAACATTTCATGATGCCATCAGGGAAATTGAAATTGAAGTGTCCAAAAGCTATGCACTGAACATTGTTTTTGAAGAAGATGCCATTGATTTTCTTCTGGAACAATTTATCAGGCATCATGCCACCCATGAAGAGATATTATCAAAGATCTATGACAGCTACTATGACGGATTCAATCTGGTTCGGGAAAAAACCGGGAAAAACCGGTTCTTTTTGTCAAAGCAGGCGTTAATAGATCATGAAACCTACCTTAACGATCTTATCAGGAAAGAGTTAACATGATTGGAATTTCAAAACTTTATTGCGCCACTGTCGAACCCTCTGATGCCTTAAGATATGCCAGGCATTCCGGGCAGCTGCCTTCTCATCTTCTTCAGTTTTCAAAAGATAAGAAGCCTGTTGTGGTCTGGAACATGACGCGGCGATGCAACCTGAAATGTGTTCATTGTTATGCCCGGTCAGAAGATATTTCATATGACAATGAGCTGACCCACGAACAAAGTATTGCCATGATTGATGAT